>JADFRV010000059.1 GCA_022561095.1 Chloroflexota bacterium
TCTGGGTCTCCGCGGGCATCGCCATAGCGAACGCTTAGCGTGGCCGTTGAGGGGTTTGGGCCAAACAGAGCCCATGGTGTCATGACCAGCAAAGCACTTCGCCGAGCGGGCGCCTGCCTGCTAAACTGATGGCGTGATGCGCTACGACGCTATCGTTGTCGGCGCCGGTCCAGCCGGCAGCACCGCCGCCCTCACCCTTGCCCGCGAGGGGGCGTCCGTACTGCTGCTGGATCGCGCCAGCTTTCCCCGCGATAAGCCGTGCGGCGGCGGCGTCACCGTTCGTGCCGCTTCCTGCCAGGATATCGACCTGGCGCCGGTAGTTGAACGCACCATTATGGGAGCGCGGTTCTCTTTACGGCTAGGCCCCGCCTTTGACCGGCGCTACGATGAGCCGCTGACCTATATGACCCAGCGCAGCCGGCTGGACGCGCACCTCGTCGAGGCTGCCGTCGGTGCCGGGGCGGCCTTCCAGGACGGCGAGTCGGTTCGATCCGTGGAGGTTGCGGTCAACCCGGACGGTCTCGGCGGATCAGGCTCAAGCCTGGCTGGCGCGGTCACCGTCCGCACCGATGGCGGCTCCTACGCCGCTCGCGCTCTCATCGGCGCCGATGGGGCCAATGGGGTCGTCGGCCGCGCCACGGGCATCCGTCCACAGTGCGAGGAGGCGGTTGCGCTGGAGGGGAAGGTAGCTTACCCGAACGGCGTGCCGACGGACTGGCGAGATTTCATCGGATTGGACTTTGGCTGGCTGGCCGGCGGCTACGGCTGGGTGTTCCCCAAGGGCGATCATCTGAACGTTGGCGTGGGCGCCTGGAAGTACGCGGCGTTCACGCTGCGACCCAAGCTGGCGGAGTTCTGCTGCCGTTACGGCTTCGATGCGGGGGCGCTGGAGAACCTGCGCGGCCATCACCTGCCGGTCCGCGTCCCCGGCTCGAGAATCGCTCGCGGTCCGGTGGCGGTCGTGGGCGACGCCGCTGGGTTGGTCGATCCTCTGACCGGCGAGGGGATACATATGGCGTTCATGAGCGGCCGCATGGCGGCGCAAGCGAGCCTGCGACTCCTGGCCGGAGAGGCGGACGACCTCTCGCTGTACCAACGTGCTGTGGACCGCCGTCTTCAGCCGGAGCTCACGGTATCGCGCAAGCTGCAGGAGCTGTTACAGTTCGCGCCGCCGCCTTACATGGCCGTGATGCGCCGCAGCGGGAAGTTCTGGCGCTTGTTCTGCCATCTGATACGCGGCGAGCTGACCTACCTGGACTTCCTGCGCATGATCGGGCCGCTGCGGCTGGCGGTGGACGTGTTCGCGGCGATAGCGCAGCGGCGAAGGTTATCGCGCCTTACCGCCGCGCGCTGAGGAAGACAGCGGAGCGATGCTGCGGCCTCTGGCGATAATAGCGGTTCTCGCCATATCGTTGGGCCTCGCCTGCGGGGGTGGCGACGGTGACGCGACCGCGACGATCGTCGTCATCGGCGGCGATGAAGGCGAGGGAGTCGAGCTGACGGTAGAGCTGGCGCGGACGGCTGGGGAGCGCAGCCGCGGCCTGATGCTCCGGGAGGAGCTAGCGGAGGATGGCGGCATGCTGTTCGTCTTTCCGGGGGACACCGAGGCCGGCTTCTGGATGAAGGACACGTTGGTCTCGCTGTCGATCGCCTTCATCGCGGAGGACGGCACGATTCTGGACATCCAGGATATGGAGCCGCTATCTGAGGATAAGCATCGCCCGCCGGCGCCTTATCGCTACGCCCTGGAGGTGAACCAGGGCTGGTTCGAGGAGCGCGGCTTCGGGACAGGCGATCGGGTGGAGATACCGGACGGGGTGACGGAGGGAGAGTGAGGTTGGGTGGGTTGTACCCAGCATTCGCTTGACTTGGCGGAGGCGCTGGCCTACAATTTTCTTTACACGCTAATCCCGCCTTAGGCGGGCAGGCGCAATAGGCAGAGGCGACGAAGGGGAGTAGTAGAGAGCCGATTCGCTCCAGAGAGCCGGCGTCAACGGTGCGAGCGCGGCAGCGAGCGGCCTCCAACTCGCCTCCCTCGATAGAGTCGGGGGATCCCACTTTCAAGGCGGGACCTGAGCCAGCGGGCTGAACCGTACAGTAGGTTCGCTCGGGTGCGCCCGTTACAGCGCAAGAGTGCTCCGAGGTTGGCTGCGGCCGGTGCGCCTTGGAGAAAAAGGGTGGTACCACGAGACCACAAGTCCCGTCCCTTTGGGGTCGGGACTAATTTAGTTATGCGGGAGTGAGCGACGGAGATGGTGACGACCAGAAAGCTGAGAAGCGAGGCGATGAAAGGGGGCCCGGCGCGGGCGCCCAACCGGTCGTACCTGCGCGCGATGGGGCTGTCCGACGAGGACATCCAGAAGCCGTTCGTGGCCGTGGCGAGCTGCTGGAACGAGGCCACGCCCTGCAACATCCACCTGGACCGCCTGGCCGACCGCGTGAAAGAGGGCGTCGGCAGCAGCGGCGGCACCTCACGGGAGTTCGTCACCATCGCCGTGTCCGACGGTATCGCTATGGGCCACGAAGGGATGAAGGCCTCTCTGGTCAGCCGAGAGGTCATCGCCGACTCTATCGAGCTGATGGTGATGGCCCACGCCTACGACGCGCTGGTGACGATCGCGGGCTGCGACAAGAGCCTCCCCGGCTCGTTGATGGCGGCGGCCCGCCTGAACATACCGTCCATCTTCCTGTACGGCGGCACGATCATGCCCGGCCGCTACCAGGGCCGAGACGTCACCGTTCAGGATGTGTTCGAGGGCGTCGGCGCGTACGAGGCGGGTCGCATGACCGAAGAGGAGCTGTATGAGCTGGAGTGCGCCGCCTGTCCAGGCGAGGGCTCCTGCGCCGGTATGTACACGGCCAACACGATGGCCTGCGCCAGCGAGGCGCTGGGCATGGCGCTGCCCTACAGCGCCTCTATCCCCGCCACCGACCCGCGCCGGGACGACCTCTGTCGCCGGACGGGCGAGGCGGCGTTGAGCCTGCTGGAGGCGGACCTGAAGCCCCGCGATATCCTCACCAAGGCGGCGTTTGAGAACGCGATCGCCGTGGTGGTGGCGATCGGCGGCTCCACCAACGCCGCCCTTCACCTGCTGGCGATCGCCCGCGAGGCCGGCGTGTCGCTCTCACTGGACGACTTCGACCGTATCGGCCGCCGTACCCCGCACATCGCCGATACACGGCCCGGCGGACGCTACGTCATGGCCGACCTCGACCGGGTGGGCGGCGTGCCGCTGCTGATGAAGGAGCTCCTGGATAGCGGCCTGCTGGACGGCGAGGCGATGACCGTCACCGGCAAGACAGTAGCTGAGAGCCTGGCAGATATCAAAAGCGGCGATGGCCAGGACGTGGTTCTGCCTGTCGATAAGCCGCTGGAGCCTACGGGTACGCTGGTGGTCCTGAAGGGGAATCTCGCGCCGGAGGGTTGCGTGATGAAGACGAGCGGCGTCAAGAAGCTGCAGTTCAGCGGCCCGGCCCGCGTTTTCGACGGCGAGGAGGCGACGGCCGAGGCGGTGCGGGAGAGGCGGATCAAGGCGGGCGACGTGGTGGTCATCCGCTACGAAGGGCCCAAGGGCGGGCCGGGCATGCGCGAGATGCTTGCGGTGACGGCCGCCATCGCCGGGCAGGGGCTGGGCGAGGACGTTGCCCTCATCACGGACGGCCGCTTCTCCGGGGCGACACGCGGGTTCATGACCGGCCACGTGGCGCCGGAGGCTGCAGTCGGCGGCCCCATCGCCCTCGTCCGGGATGGCGACGTCATCAGCCTGGATATCCCCAAGCGCCGCATCGACGTGCAGGTCGCGGACGATGAGATGAAGCGGCGACAGGACGCCTGGAAGGCGCCTGCGGCCAAGTACACGAGCGGCGCGCTCGCCAAGTACGCCCGGCTTGTATCATCGGCGTCGGAAGGCGCCGTATGCGGATAGCAATTACGGGATGAATGCAACACTTATGAGCC
The DNA here is from genome assembly GCA_022561095.1 of Chloroflexota bacterium. Classification (GTDB taxonomy): domain Bacteria; phylum Chloroflexota; class Dehalococcoidia; order SM23-28-2; family RBG-16-64-32; genus JADFNQ01. The sequence continues at coordinate 3,959 of JADFRV010000059.1, forward strand.
TAATCGTGTCTGGAGGAGTGTAGTCATGGAGGAGTTAACGGGAGCGCAGATGGTGATGGAGTCCCTTGTCAGGGAGGGGACCGAACACGTCTTCGGCCTGCCCGGCGGGGCCAACCTCCCCCTCTACGATGCTATTCCCCAGTACTACCCGAAGGTACGCCACTACCTGGTGAAGCACGAGCAGTGCGCGGCCCACGCCGCCGACGCCTACGCCCGCGTATCGGGCAAGGTAGGGGTGTGCTTCGCTACTTCCGGCCCCGGCGCGACCAACATCGTCACCGGCATCGCCAACGCCTGGATGGACTCCGTGCCCTTGGTCTGTATAACGGGGGCCGTGATTAGCGCCCTCATCGGGCGCGACGGCTTCCAGGAGGCGGACATCACCGGCATCACCATCCCTATCACCAAGCACAACTACCTGGTGCTGGACGTGGCGGAGATACCCAAGGTCATACGGGAGGCGTTCCACATCGCGTCCACCGGCCGTCCGGGGCCGGTGCTGGTGGACATACCCCGCGACGTCTTCCAGCAGAAGGCCGAGTTCGTCTGGCCTGAGAAGGTGGAGCTGAAGGGGTACAGGCCGCGCCTGTACCCGGACCCAGCGGAAGTGGCGAAGGCCGTGGAGCTAATAGCTGAGGCGAAGCGGCCGGTAATCCTATCGGGGCACGGGATCATCATCTCGCAGGCCTACGATGAGATACGGGAGCTGGCGGAGAAGGGCAACATCCCCGTCATCACCACTCTCCTGGGCATCAGCGGCTTCCCCGGCACGCACCCGCTGTATATGGGCATGCCCGGCATGCACGGTATGTACTGGAACAACATCGCCATCCACGAGTCGGACCTGCTCATCGCTGCTGGTATGCGCTTCGATGACCGGATCACGGGCCGGCTCAAGGACTTCGCCCCCAACGCCAAGATCATCCACATGGAGATCGACCCGGCAGAGATCGGCAAGAACGTCCGCCCCACCGCTACCCTCCAGGGCGACGTCCGTAACAGCCTGCGCGAGCTCAACAAGCACGTCCAGCACGTGGAGCGTCCGGACTGGTTCGCCCGCATCGAGGGGCTGAGGCGGGATCACCCCTCCATCACCGTCCGCGAGACGCCGGAGGTGCTGCCGCAGTATGTGATCGACAAGCTGTACGAGGTCACGGGCGGCGATTGCTATGTTGTCACCGGAGTTGGCCAGCACCAGATGTGGGCCGCCCAGTTCTTCTGGTACGACAAGCCGAACTCGTTCGTTACCTCCGGCGGCCTGGGGACGATGGGGTTCGAGGTGCCGGCCGCGATGGGCGTGCAGGCGGCGAAGCCGGGGGAGCTGGTGTGGTCCGTCTGCGGAGACGGCGGCTTCCAGATGACGATGCAGGAGTTGGCCACCATCGCCGAGTACGAGTGGCCGATCAAATTCGCCATCATCAACAACGACTCCCTGGGCATGGTGCGCCAGTGGCAGCAGCTCTTCTACAGCAACAACATCGTGGCTACGCCGATGCGTAACCCGGACTTCGTCAAGCTGGCCGAGGCGTTCGGCATCCTTGGCCTCCGGGCCACCCGGAGGGAAGAGGTAGAGCCGGTCATACGCCAGGCCATGGAGCACGACGGCCCCGTGGTCTGCGACTTCCAGGTCAAGGGGGACGAGAACTGCTACCCGATGGTGCCGCCGGGCGCCTCCCTGGAGGAGACGGTTGATCTGCCGACCTATGAGGACGAGCGGGTGGAGGTCACAGCGTGAGCCAGCGAGACAAGATCCAGCCGCACACGATAATAGCGCTGGTTGAAGACCGTCCCGGCGTGCTCAACCGCATCGTCTCGAAGTGGCGGCAGCGCGGCTTCAACATCGAAAGCCTGGCCGTCGGCCACTCCGAGACGGCGGGTCTCTCCCGCATGACGTTCGTCGTGGACGCCAACACGGACGCCGAGCAGGTGGTCAAGCAGGTGGACAAGCTTGTAGAGGTCGTGAACATCCGGGACATCTCCGCCGAGGAGATCGTGAGCCGAGAGATGGCCATGATCAAGGTGCGGGTGGACGCCGGCAACCGCAGCCATATCATCGAGATCGCTGACCTGTTCCGGGCCAGTATTGTGGACGTCTCCTCGGAATCGGTGATCCTGGAGGTCACGGGGGACGAAGCGAAGGTGGACGCCCTGTTCGAGCTCCTGAGTGACTACACCGTTATCGAGCTGGTGCGCACGGGCCGAGTGGCGATGCTGCGGGGCTCGGCCGTCTCTCACCCGCGGGATGAGCATGAGGAGCCGGAGCGATACGAGGGCCCGCACACGTGGTAGGAACAGAGCCGCCCTATTCAGCCAAGTAGAGCAAGGAGCATACCGTGGTCAAGATCTACTATGAGAGCGACGCCAACCTGGAGCTGATACAGGGAAAGACGATCGGCGTCATCGGTTTCGGGTCGCAGGGGCACGCTCACGCCCTCAACCTGCACGATAACGGCTGCAACGTGATGGTCGGTCTGCATCCGGGCTCCAAGTCCCGGCAGCTTGCCCAGGACGCCGGCCTCCGCGTGGGCAGCGTGGAGGAGGTGGCGCGGGAGGCGGACATCATCATGATGCTGGTCCCGGACCAGTTGCAGCGGCAGGTCTACCGGGAGAGCGTTGAGCGCGGTCTCAGCGCCGGGAATATGTTGATGTTTGCCCACGGGTTCAACATTCACTACGGCCAGATCCAGCCGCCGCCGGACGTGGACGTGACGATGATCGCTCCCAAGGCGCCCGGCCACGGCATGCGGGAGCTGTTCAGCAAGGGTTTGGGGGTGCCGGCGCTGCTGGCGGTGCACCAGAACGCCACGGAAACGGCTAGAGAGGTTGCGCTGGCCTACGCCATGGGGATCGGCTGCGCCCGCGCCGGGGTGCTGGAGACTACCTTCGCTGAGGAGACTGAGACCGACCTGTTCGGGGAGCAGACGGTGCTCTGCGGCGGCGTCACGGCGTTGATAAAGGCGGCGTTCGAGACGCTGGTCAGCGCTGGCTACCAGCCGGAGATCGCCTACTTCGAGTGCCTGCACGAGCTGAAGCTGCTGGTGGACTTCATCCACGAGGGCGGCATGGCCTACATGCGCTATACGATCTCCGATACGGCGGAGTACGGCGACTACACGCGTGGGCCGAAGGTGATCGACGACCGCGTAAAGCAGTCCATGAAGCAGATCCTGGGGAACATTCAGTCCGGGGCGTTCGCCCGTGAGTGGATCCTGGAGAACCAGGCGGGCCGGCCCAGCTTCATGGCGCTGCGCAAGCAGAACGCCGAGCACCCGATAGAGCAGGTGGGCAAGGAGCTGCGGTCGATGATGCCCTGGCTCCAGAAGCGGGACTAGGGAGGCGACTCATGCCCAAGGCGAGCCCCAAGTTCATCGAAGCGCTGAACGAGGCCCTCACGGAGGAGCTGGCCTCCGTCATCCAGTACCTCTGGGACCACATCCTGGCCCGCGGCCTGGAGAGCCCCGCTATCTCCGATATGTTCAAAGAGCTGTCGATGATCGAGATGAAGCACGCCTACGCCATCGCGGAGCGCGTGGACCTGCTCGGGGGCGTGCCCACTACCGCCGTCGGGCCGATCAAGGTCGGCGGCGACCTGCGCGAGATGGTGGACACCAACCTGAAGCTGGAGTACGACGCCATCGAGATGTACAAGAAGCTGGTGAAGACGGCGGAGGCGGAGGACGACCCGGTCTCCCGCCGCCTCATGGAGGACATCCTGGGCGAGACCGAGGAGCACGCCAACAAGCTGGAGACGGTGCTGGGGAAGTAGCGATGTTCGGCGGTAGCACTACGCTCAGCCTCAACCTTCGCCGGCCCTCCCCGATCTTTATCGGGGGAGGGCCAGCCTGGAACCGCTAACGTAGCGGAGGGCCTCCGCTACAACCGGAATCGCTAATGGAGGTTGAGTAGATGACACGCGAAGACAAGACCCCGCCCGCCGGCGAGCGGGTACTGATTTTTGACACGACGCTGCGGGACGGCGAGCAGTCGCCCGGCGTCGCCCTGGGCAGCGGCGAGAAGCTGGAGATCGCGCGCGCCCTGGAGCGTATGAAGGTGGACTTCATCGAGGCCGGCTTCCCCGCCTCCTCGCCGGGCGACTTCGAGTCCGTCGTCGCCATCGCCAAGGAGGTGCGCGGCACCGTCATCGCCGGCCTGGCCCGCGCCGTCGCCGGCGACGTGGACGCCTGCTGGGAGGCCGTGAAGCACGCGGCCCAGCCGCGCATCCACGTATTCCTCTCCGTCTCCGATATCCACATCCTTCACCAGTTGGAGAAGGACCGCGAGCAGGTGCTGGAGATGGCCCGCACCCAGGTGGCCCGCGCCAAGAAGCACTGCTCCGACGTGGAGTTCTCCCCTATGGACGCCACCCGCTCCGAGCCTGAGTACGTCTTTCGTATGATCAGCGAGTGCATTGAGGCCGGGGCGACCACCATCAACATCCCCGATACCGTAGGCTACGCCATCCCGGAGGAGTTCGGCGAGTTCCTTCGCCAGATCCAGGAGAACGTGCCCAACATCCACAAGGCGCTGATCTCCGTCCACTGTCACAACGACCTCGGGCTGGCCGTGGCCAACAGCCTGGCCGCTATCCGCGCCGGCGCCCGCCAGATCGAGACCTGCGTCAACGGCATCGGCGAGCGGGCGGGCAACGCATCCCTGGAGGAGGTGGTGATGGCGATCAAGACGCGGAGCGACTTCTTCGACCTCTCGACGAACGTGGACACCACTCAGATCCACCGCACCAGCCGTCTGGTCGCTCAGCTTACCGGCATGGGGGTGCAGCCCAACAAGGCGATCGTGGGCGCCAACGCCTTCCGCCACCAGTCCGGCATCCACCAGCACGGGATCACCAAGCTGCGCGAGACGTACGAGATCATCGACGCCCGCGACATCGGCCTCAGCCGCGGCGGCATGATCGTGCTCAACAAGAACTCCGGCCGCCACGGCCTCAAGGCCCGCCTGGACGAGCTGGGCTACGAGATCACCCGCGAAGAGATGGACCGCGTTTTCCTGGCGTTCAAGGAGCTGGCGGACAAGAAAGGCGAGATCGATGACCGTGACCTGGACGCTCTGGTGTCCGAGGAGCGACGCACGGTGGAGGAGGTCTACAAGCTAGACCTGCTCCAGGTGTCCTGCGGGAACCAGGCCATGTCCAAGGCCAAGGTGCGCCTCATCGGCCCGGAGGGCCGGGAGACAACCACCACCTCAACCGGTACAGGGCCGGTGGACGCCTCCTATCGCGCCATCAACGGTCTGGTCGGCGTGCCCAACCAGCTCATTGAGTACGCGGTGAACGCCGTCACTGAGGGGATCGACGCCCAGGGCGAGGTGACCGTGCGCATCGAGTCGGACGGTCGCACGTTCGTGGGACGCGGCGCCGACACCGATATCGTTGTCGCCTCCGCCAAGGCGCTGCTTAACGCCCTCAACCGGCTGCTGGCCCACTCTCCCCAGGCCCGTGACAGCGAGGTGTGGGCTAACCCGTAGGAAGGATCGCTGGGAGGGCGATGGCGAATTCGCCCTTCCCAGCGTATTCTGGTAAGTGCCAGCTAGCCCTTTTGGGCTACTAGAAGGTGCCATCGTGAAACCGAAGACGCTACTCGAAAAGATATGGGATGCGCACGTGGTGCATCAGGAGGAGGGGAAGCCCTCTCTGCTCTACGTGGACCTGCACCTGGTGCACGAGGTGACCTCCGCCCAGGCGTTCGAGGGGCTGCGGCTTGCCGAGCGTAGCGTACGCCGTCCTGACCTCACTATCGCCACCCTTGACCACAACGTGCCGACTACCGACCGCGGGCTCCCGATTCGTGACGAGATCTCGCGCAAGCAGATCGAGGCGCTGAAGAGCAACTGCGAGGAGTTCGGTATACAGCTTTACGGCATGGAGTCCGACCGGCAGGGGATCGTCCATGTGATCGGCCCGGAGCTGGGGTACACGCGCCCGGGGCTGGTGATCGTGTGCGGTGACAGCCACACATCCACGCACGGCGCCTTCGGCGCCTTCGCCATGCCCGTGGGCACCTCCCAGGTGGAGCACGTGCTGGCGACGCAGTGCCTGGTCCAGGCCAAGCTCAAGACGATGGAGGTGCTGGTAGAGGGGGCGTTGCCCGCGGGCGTCACCGCTAAGGACATGATCCTGGGTATCATCGGCAGGATAGGCGTGGACGGGGCCGTCGGCCACGTGATCGAGTACGCCGGTGAGGCGATCCGCGCCCTCTCGATGGAGGGGCGGATGACGGTCTGCAATATGTCGATTGAGGCGGGGGCGCGAGTGGGGATGATAGCGCCGGATGAGACGACGTTCGAATACGTGCGCGGCCGGCCGTACGCGCCGAAGGACGGGGACTGGGACGCGGCGGTGGAGGCGTGGACGGCGCTGCGCACGGACCCCGGCGCCGCCTTCGACAGGAGTGTGGTTATCGACGCCGCGGAGCTGGAGCCGTACGTCACCTGGGGCACCAATCCGGGGATGGTCGTGCCGGTCACGGGGCGCGTGCCGGACCCCGCTTCGTTCTCATCGCCGGCCGACCGTGCCGCCGCTGAGCGGGCGCTGGTTTACATGGACCTCGAGCCTGGCACGCCGATCCAGGATATCCGGCCTGACCGCGTGTTCATCGGGTCGTGTACGAACGCCCGCATCGAGGACCTGCGGGCGGCGGCGGAGGTCGTGCGGGGTCGCAAGACGCACGAGGACGTGCGGGCGATGGTGGTCCCCGGATCGACGCAGGTAAAGCTGCAGGCGGAGCAGGAGGGGCTG
>JADFRV010000060.1 GCA_022561095.1 Chloroflexota bacterium
GGTTGATGCCCTTGATGGCGATCTTGCCGGTGCTCGGCGGGTCGAAGGGGCGGCTGACGGTCGAGTAGAGCGACGACCACGCCGCCTCGTCTACGTCGGCGCGGAGGGCGCGCTTCAGCTTGTCGTAGGGCTCTTCGGCGCCGGTGAAGTAGGCGTGGCGGACGAAGAAGCTCTCCTCGTTGTAGTCCGTGTCGATGAACCGGGTTAGACTCCTCCACCCGCTGCGGGCTTACGGTCAGGCGGATCTTCTCCTTGGTCAGGGGGGACTCGGACTCGACGGTGGCGGTCTGCTTCAGCATGGCGGGCAGGAACAGCGTGTCCTCCGCGCACCAGGTCCGCATCCGCGTACCGTTGACATCGAACCGGTGCGGGTGGTCGTTCAGCGAGAGCCCCATGACGCCGACGATATTGTCGTCAGTGTCGCGTTCGGACATCTGCCGCAGGAACTGGTCAGCCTCGTCCCGAGCGATCCCGATGTCAGCGGCGATCTGGTCGACCTGCTCCCCGGTGACGGGGCGGCCCTTTGCCAGCGACCGCCAGACCTGGATGAGTAGGCGTGAGCGGTCCGGGCCGAAGTCGAACAAGCCGCCGCCTACGATCAGCTTTCTCATCATCTCCTTGGCCTGCGTGTTGCTCATCGTGTACCTCCTTTATTCGTCTTCCGCTACCCAGGCTACCTTCAACGTGAGCGCTCGCCATCCGAGTAACTACGTATCTTTGGGGAGCAAAGGGGGCGCCGAAGCGCCTACCGTGGCGGAAAACACGTAGAGTCGGGAGGCGTGGGGCTAGATGAGGCCGCGGGTCAGCGTGTAGGCCGTGGCGTCCGCCCTGCCGCGGGCGGCGATCTTTCCGTAGATGTTGCCGATGTGGCGCTCAACGGTGCGGACGCTCAAGAACAGCTCCTCGGCGATCTCGTTGTTGGTCCGCCCGCTCGCAACGAGGCGCAGCACCTCGACCTCTCGCTTCGTCAGGCTGTCGGGGCGGGATTGGGCCGGGCGTGGTTTGGAACGTTCCTCAAGGGAGGCCGCTTGCCCTGTTGCCCGCTTACCCTTCTCACCTTCGCCCAGGAACTCGTCGATCACACTCACCGCCGCTTCCATGTCCCCCAGGTAGGGCGCAGTCGACTCACCTTCCAGCACGGTCAGGCGAGCATCCTGTATCCCGGAGGCTAGATTCCCAGCGACATCGACTGGGAACCAGGGGACATCACGGCGGTGTAGCACCAGTGTCGGCGACTTCACATGCGGCAGGAGGGCGGTAACGTCAAACCGGCTCATCGCGGCAAGCGCCGCCTGCGCCGCCTCCCGCGTCACGCTCTCCCGCAGGCGCTCGGCGGCATGACGCCCTATCTCACCTCCCGCCCACCCCAGTACCATATGCGCGCACGTATCCGTCATCAGCTCCCAGTCCTGGTCTATCAGTCCGAGCCAGGCCTGAATTCGTGGCGACGTTATATCGGAAGTTCTTGCCCACGCGCACCACAGAACAAGGCGCGCCACGTGCTCCGGGTGGCGGGCAGCGTAGGCGACCGCCACAGGCCCCGCATCAGCAGCACCAAACAGATCGAATCTGTCCAGGCCCAGGCGGTCTACCACCGCTTCAACATCCAGCAGCTGGGCCTCCAGCGAGTAGTCCGCTACGTTGCGGTCGGACAGCCCCGTCCCTCTGACGTCGTACCGGACGAGCATTCTGTTCGGTGCCAGCCGCTCATACCAGCGGCGGCACTCTGGGACCTGCCACAACTCAATGTGGTTCCATGGCCCGCCTGCCATGTACACCAACGGCCTGCCTTCGCCCAGCGTCCAGTAGGCGATGCTCACCCCGTCCTTGGTCTTGGCGTACTGGATGCGCGGCTCCATCGCGGAGATATGATAACACTACTAATGCGGTGTTTTCGTCGAACGTGCCTGCGGTGAGCGAGCGAGTCCGGCGCCTACGCCTTGGCGTAGGGCGGGAACAGAGACTCCAGCTCGCGCCGGATCGGGTCGCCATCGGGGAGGTATCTGGAGAAGTCGCCGCTGGGCAGCTTGGCCTCGCGCTTGCCGATTGTGCCCACCTTCTTGATCTTCTCCTGGAGCAGGATCAGTCCCTGAAGGAGCGACTCCGGCCGCGGCGGGCAGCCGGGGACGTATACGTCCACGGGGATGATGAGGTTGACGCCGGGGAGGGTGCTGTACCCGTAGGCGAACGGCCCGCCGATGGTGGCGCAGCTTCCCATGGAGATCACCCAGCGCGGCTCCGCCATCTGAAGGTATATCCGCCGCACGGGCGGCGCCATCTTCCAGGTGACAGTGCCGGCGACGATCATCAGGTCCGCCTGACGGGGGGAGGCGCGCATCACCTCGGCGCCGAAGCGGGCGAGGTCGTAGCGCGGGGTCGCCGTGGCTATCATCTCGATGGCGCAGCAGGCGAGCCCGAACATCACCGGCCACAGCGACGACCGCCGCGCCCAGCTGACGACCCCATCCACCGAGGCGAGCAGGATGTTCTTGCTTACCACCTCGTCGATGTCACCGTCCTCGTGGACCTTGATCAGCGGCTCGTCCATCTCAGGCTCCGTTCGAGAATTGTATCACAAAGGCTTCTCACCCGCCGCGCGCGCCTCCGTGGCCTCCCGCTCCGGCCACGTCGGCGACAGCGCCCGCAAGCGCGACACTATCCCCGGCAGGACCTCCAGCAGGTAGTCGATCTCCTCCATCGTGTTCTCCTTGCCCACGGTCAGGCGCAGGCTGCCCCGCGCCAGATCCAGCGATAGACCCATCGCCGTGAGCACGTGCGAAGGCTCCAGCGAGCCGGAGGTGCAGGCCGAGCCGCTGGATGCCGCCACACCCTGGAGGTCCAGCGCCATCAGGATCGCCTCCCCCTCTATGTACTCGAAGCAGAAGGAGGCGCTGTTGGAGAGGCGGCGGGCACGGTCCGTGGGCCCTGTGACGTGAGTGTGGGGGACGCGGGCCGGCAGTTCTTCCAGCAGCCGGTTCCGCAAGGCGGAGCAGAGGGCGTTGCGGGCTTCGAACTCAGCGTACGCCAGGGCCATCGCCTTCGCCATGCCTACGATGTGGGCGACGTTCTCCGTGCCGGCGCGGCGGTTCTTCTCCTGCGCTCCGCCCAACATCTGCGGCAGGAGGGGGGTGCGACTGCGCACGTACAGCGCGCCGACCCCCTTGGGTCCGTAGAACTTGTGCGCCCCGATCGATAGCAGGTCCACCCCTAGGCCGTCGACGCCCACGTTCAGGGCGCCCACTGCCTGCACGGCGTCCGTATGGAAGGCCGTGTGCCGGTTCTTTGCCTTGACTATGCGCACCGCCTCCGCTATCGGCTCGATGGTGCCCACCTCGTTGTTGGCCAGCATGATGCTCACCAGGGTCGTCTCCTCGCCCACAGCCTTCTCCAGCTCGGCCAGATCGATAAACCCCTCGCTATCCACGGGCAGGTGAGTCAGGCGGAACCCCTCCTGCTCCAGCCGCTCCGCGGTGTGGAGCACGGCGTGGTGCTCGCTGGCGGAGGTGACGATGTGGTTGCCCCGACGGTGGCTGGCGTAAGCGACGCCGCGCAGGGCCAGGGCAGCGCTCTCGGAGCCGCAGGAGGTGAATATGATCTCCTGGGGCTTGCAGCCCAGGAGATCGGCGATGCCGCGGCGGGCGCCGTCCAGCCCCTTGCGGGCCTCCTGGGCCTCAGCGTAGAGGCTGGAGGGGTTGCCCCAGAAGTCGGACAGGTAGGGGAGCATCGCCTCCAGGACGCGGGGGTCCAGGGGCGTCGTGGCCGCGTGGTCTAGATATACGCGCTTTCTCATAGCTCGGCGTCAGTAGCGGGGTTCTCTTGCCAACCTAGCACCGCCCGATTGAGGCGGTCAAGGCGAAACACCTGTCGCGGGCGTTCCTGAGAGCGTTGCTACAGGTACGGTCCCGTGCTATTATACAGTCGAAGTGGAGATTGTTACAGTCAAATGTTTCCAAACCCCTTGCGCGCCCTCACCTCAGGATGCAAGTTATACTAAGGGTGGGCTGGCAAATAGGTTCCATGGATAGGCTAGGAGGAAGCGGTCTTGACCATCCCTACGAAAGCTAAGGTCATATCGCGGAAGACGACTGACCTCGATACGGACTACAAGTGGGGCTTCGTCACTGAGATTGAGTCTGATCTGGCCCCTAAGGGTCTGAACGAGGAGATCATTCGCCTGATCGTCGCCAAAAAGAACGAGCCTGAGTGGATGTTGGAATGGCGGCTCCGGGCCTATCGACACTGGATGAAGCTGAATTACGAGGAACCCAAGTGGGCCAAGATCCACCATCCGCCAATCGACTTCCAGGACATCCACTACTACGCTTCCCCCATCAAGGAGAAAAGCCCCGACAGCCTGGACGAGGTGGACCCGGAGCTGGTGGAGGCGTTCAACAAGCTGGGTATCCCCATTGAGGAGCAGAAGAAGCTCTCGGGCGTGGCCGTGGACGCCGTCTTCGATAGCGTGTCCGTCGCCACCACCTACAAGAAGACGCTGGAGGAGCTGGGGATCATCTTCTGCTCCGTCAGCGAGGCGGTGCAGAAGCACCCGGAGCTGATCAAGAAGTACCTCGGCTCCGTAGTGCCGTACACCGATAACTTCTACGCCAGCCTCAATGCGGCTGTCTTCAGCGACGGCACCTTCGCCTACATACCGCCAGGGGTGCGCTGCCCAATGGAGCTGATGACCTACTTCCGTATGAACACGGAAGGCACCGGTCAGTTTGAGCGGACGCTCATAATCGCCGATGAGGGCAGCTACGTCAGCTACCTGGAGGGGTGCACCGCACCGATGAGGAAGTCCAACCAACTGCACGCGGCGGTCGTGGAGCTTATCGCTCTGGACAACGCTGAGATAAAGTACTCGACGCTCCAGAACTGGTACCCGGGCGATAAAGAGGGCAAAGGCGGCGTGTTTAACTTCGTCACTAAGCGGGGGAAGGCCGCCGGCGTGAACTCTAAGATCTCGTGGACGCAGGTGGAGACCGGCTCCGCCATCACCTGGAAGTACCCCAGCGTGATCCTCCAGGGCGATAACTCCGTTGGCGAGTTCTACTCCGTGGCGCTGGTGAACAACTATCAGCAAGCGGATACCGGCACCAAGATGATTCACATCGGTAAGGATACTAAGAGCACCATCGTCGCAAAGGGTATCTCCGCCGGGCACGGCCAGAACACCTACCGCGGTTTGGTGAAGATCATGCCTTCCGCCACTAACGCTAGGAACTTTACGCGCTGCGACTCTCTGCTCATAGGCGACAAGTGCGGCGCCCACACCGTGCCGTACATCGAGGTACGAAACCCAACCGCGCAGATGGAGCACGAGGCGACCACCTCCAAGGTCAGCGATGACCAGCTCTTCTACTGCATGCAGCGCGGCATCTCGGAGGAGGACGCCCAGCACATGATTATCAACGGCTTTTGCAGAGGCATCTTCAAGGAGCTGCCGTTCGAGTTCGCCATGGAGGCGTCGCAGCTGCTGAAGGTCAGTCTGGAAGGAGCCGTGGGATAGATGAGCGCCCGCGCGGGTAACCATAAGGGGCCGCTCCTTGAGGTGCGCGACCTGCACGCAGGTGTGGCGGAGGTAGAGATACTCAAAGGGCTGGACCTCACTGTCAACCTGGGCGATGTGCACGCCGTCATGGGCCCCAACGGCAGCGGCAAGAGCACACTGGCCAACGTCCTGGCGGGCAAGCCTGAATACAAAGTCACCGCAGGAGAGGTCATTTACGAGGGCAGTAACCTTCTGAAGTTGACCCCGGACCGGCGCGCCCTGGATGGGATCTTCCTCGCCTTTCAGTACCCAGTCGAGCTGCCGGGCGTCCGCGAGCGTGAGTTCATGAAGACAGCGCTGGACACCATACGGGAGCATCGGGGGCTGGAGAAGCTCAGCGTTAGGGAGTTCAACAAGCTGTTTCAGGAGAAGATCGCCCAGATGGAGATGTCACCCGACCTGGTGAAGCGGTCGGTGAACGAGGGGTTCTCCGGCGGCGAGAAGAAGCGCAACGAGATACTTCAGTTGGCCGTGCTGGAGCCGAAGCTGGCGCTACTGGATGAGACGGACTCGGGTCTGGATATCGATGCCCTTAAGATCGTCGCCGATGGAGTCAACAAGCTCCGGGGGCCCTCGAGAGCGATAGTGATCGTGACCCACTACCAGCGCATCCTGAACTACATAAAGCCTGACTTCGTCCACGTGCTCATAGACGGGCGCATGGTGAGGTCCGGCGGCCCCGAGTTGGCCCTAGAGCTTGAAGCGAAGGGCTACGAATGGATTAAAGAGGCCATCGAAAGCGGCGAACGGTTGAGCGTCTAAGGACGGTGCCAGCGGAGAATGCCCCACGCCCTCGCCACACCTGACAGCTACCTGACCGACTTCCGTACGTTTGAGACGAACCTTCCAGACGAAGGGCCGGACTGGATTCGAGAAGTTCGACAGCAGGCGTTGGCCCGGTTCCAAGAGCTGGGTTTCCCCACCGCCCGCCGCGGCAACGAGAAGTGGAAGTACACAAACGTCGGCCCCATCGCTGATGCAACGTTTAGCTATCCGTTTGACGCCGGCGCGGAGGTAACTCTCGCTGACATACGGAGTGTCGCTCCTTGGGACGATGGCTGGGCCACCGTCGTTTTCGTCAACGGCCGCTACTCCCCTGCGCTCTCGACGCTCGTCGCGCTTGACGGTGTACGGGTGACCAACCTAGCGGAGGCCGTCCGCGCCGACGGCGACGTAATCGAAACACACCTTGCCCGCCACGCTACCTACGAGGACGACGGATTTACCGCCCTGAACACCGCCTTCCTCCGTGATGGCGCCTTCGTCCACGTCCCGGAAGGCGAATCGCTCCAGTCGCCGCTGCACCTGATCTTCGTCACGACGGAGGGCGCTGAGCCCGGCGTGTCCTACCCAAGGACCCTCATCGTGGCCGGCGCTCGAAGCGAGCTGACCGTCATCGAAAGTTACGTGAGCCTCTCCTCCTCGAGCTACCTCACCGACGCTGTGACGGAGATCGTCGTCGGTGACGGGGCCCAGGTGGAGCACTACAAGCTTCTCCTGGAGAGCGAGGGGGCGTTTCACGTGGCAACCAGCCGCGTTTATCAGGGTGAGGACAGCGTTTTCTCCTCCACTGTCTACGCCAGGGGTGCAGCCATCGCCAGGAACGACATCCAGGTGCTGCTGGACGCGCCCGGCAGCTCCTGTACCCTGAACGGCCTCTACCTGACATCGGGCAGTCAGCATATCGACAACTACATCAACATCGAGCATGCGAAGCCCCACGGGACGAGCCGCCTCTTCTACAAGGGCATCCTGGATGGGGAGTCAAGAGCCGTTTTTGGCGGCACTGTGCTGGTTCGGCCCGGCGCTGACAAGACCGACGCTCACCAGGAAGACAAGAACCTTCTCCTCTCGGAGAAGGCGCAGGTGGCCAGCAAGCCCAGCCTGGAGATCTACGCCGACGACGTCAAGTGCGGTCACGGGGCGACGGCGGGCACGATAGCCGAAGACGCGATCTTCTACATGAGGAGCCGCGGCCTCGATCTGGAGACGGCTACCGCGTTTCTGATCAAGGGGTTCGCGAGCGGGATCCTGGATAAGGTACGTGTTCAACCGCTCAGAGCCTTTCTGGAAAAGCTGACCACTAAGGCGCTGTGGGGCTCTCGATTCGGGCAGGCGTCATGACCGAAGCCGAGTCTGTCACCAACCAGGGCGTTACCGGGAAGCCTGCCGGCGGCTTGGACATCGCACGGATCAGGGAGGACTTCCCCATCCTGGCTCGTGAGGTCTACGGTAAGCCCCTGGTCTACCTGGACAACGCGGCCACCTCCCAGAAGCCGCGCCAGTTGATCGAAGCGCTGGTACGCTACTACGAGAGCTACAACGCCAACATCCATCGTGCCGTCCACTGCCTGGGGGAGGAGGCTACCGCAGCCTACGAGGAGGCGAGAGCGAAAGTCGCGCGGTTCATAAACGCTCCCTCTCCTGAGTGCATCGTCTTCACCCGCAACACCACGGAGGCGATCAACCTCGTCGCCTACACGTGGGGCCGCGCTAACATTGGGCCGGACTCGGGGGTTCTGCTCACCCTGCTCGAGCACCACTCGAACATCGTCCCCTGGCAGCGCCTCACGGCCGAGAAGGGCGCATCCCTCCGCTACATCGGCCTCACGGAGCAGCAGACGCTGGAGCTGGACGGGTTGGAGAACCTGATGGACAGCCGCACCCGTCTCTTGTCGGTGACTCAGGTGTCCAACGCCTTAGGGACGATCAATCCCGTCCAGGAGCTGGCCGCTGAGGCTCATCGCAACGGGACGATGGTCCTGGTGGACGGCGCCCAGAGCGTCCCCCACATGCCGGTGGACGTGCAGGCCATGGACTGCGACTTCTTCGCGTTCTCCGCCCACAAGATGCTTGGCCCTACCGGCGTAGGCGTCCTCTACGCCCGGCCGGAGCTGCTGCAGGAGATGGAGCCCTTCCTGGGCGGCGGCGAGATGATCAAGCGTGTCACTCAGGAGGACGCTATCTGGAACGACGTGCCCTGGAAGTTCGAGGCCGGCACCCCCAATATCGCCGACGTCATCGGCTTCGGTGTGGCTATCGACTACCTGAGCGACCTGGGCATGGAGAACGTGCGCGCCCACGAGATGGAGATCAGCGAGTACGCCCTGCGCCGCCTCCGCCAGATGGAGGAGGTCATCATTTACGGGCCGCCGGACCCCGCTGACCGCGGCGGCGTCATCTCCTTCAACTACCCGGATCTGCACCCACACGACATCGGTACCGTCTTGGACCGGTATGGGGTGGCTGTGCGGGCCGGCCATCACTGCGCGCAACCTCTGATGCACCACCTGGATGTGTCAGGAACTGTGCGGGCCAGCTTCTACGTGTACAATACGCTGGAGGAGGTGGACGTACTGGTGGACGCCCTCGGACAGGCGCATGCCTTCTTCAGCAATGACACCAAGTAGAGAAGACGAGTACGCTCAGCAGGAAGCCCAGTTGGACGACCTCTATCGCGAGGTCATCCTGGATCACTACCGTAACCCCCGTTACCGCGGCTCCCTCCCCTCACCTACGACGAGACATGAGGGCTACAACCCTCTATGCGGCGACGACGTTACGGTTGAGCTACTGGTGAAGGGCGGAATCGTCGAGGAGGTGGCGTTTCAAGGCTCCGGCTGCTCAATCAGCCAGTCCTCCGCTTCCATGATGACCGAGGCGATTCGCGGCAAAACGGTGCCGGAGATCGAGTCGCTATTCGGGGAGTTCACGGCCATGATGCGGGGCTCCGATGATATTGACTTTGATAGGATAGGCGACTTGGAGGCGCTGGAGGGGGTGCGGAAGTTCCCCGTGCGCGTCAAGTGCGCCACCCTCGCCTGGCATACGCTGCAAGAGGCCTTGCGGCGCCTGGATCAAGGGGCGGACCAGGCCGCGAGCGACGAACGCGCGATACGCTAGCCGTAGGAGAAGTCGCGCAGGAAAGCCCGCATCGTCTCTTCCGGCGGTTTGTCCAACCACACAACGTCGTAGATGGTATGCAGAAGGGGCGTGGCCACGTCCAGACGGTGCGCCAGGTCTCTGGCGCGGCAGGCGGCGACTCCCTCCACAGTGTTGGTGCGCAGGAACTCCTGCCAGTCGCGGCCGTTGCACAGCTTCTCGCCCAGGGTGCGGTTTCGGCTGTGGGGATTAAAGCCGGTGGTGATCAGATCGCCCAGGCCGGCCAGGCCGTAGATGGTCTGAGGCTGGCCTCCCATAGCCTGGCTGAGGCGCGCCATCTCTGCCAGGGCGACGCTGGCCAGGAACGCCTTGGTGTTGGTGCCGTAGTCGGCGCCATCGCACATGCCCAGGGCGATGGCGTAAGCGTTCTTCAGGCAGGCCCCCAGCTCTACGCCGACTAGGTCCGTCGTCGTCTCCACCTTGAAGGATTCGTTCTGAAGCGTGTCCTGGATCTCGGTCGCAAGCTCGGCGTCCGCGGCCGCCACGATCACCGCCGTTGGCACGCCGCGGGCGAGTTCGCCGGCGATGGCCGGGCCGTAGGCCAGCCATCCGGCGCTGCGGCCCATCGTCTCGGCCAGGAAATAGGTGCGGTTCGCTTCGGCGTCGAATATCAGGTTGCGGATTTCGCTGCCCAAAAACTCGACGGCCGTGAAATAACCGAATGTGAAGTCGATGCCCCGGTAGTCGTTGTCGATCGTCTTGGGGATGTGTGCGATGCGGATGTCAGCCGAGTCGTGCTGACATATGCGAGCGGCTGAGGAAGCGGTATCTTCACCGCCGATGGTGATGAGATGACTGAGCTCAAGCTTCTGGAGCGATTCAACAGTGCGTGCGAGGTCTTCGACGCTGCGCGCGGGGTTTGCCCTCGACGTGCGGATGATCGATCCGCCCTGGAAATGGATGCGCGAGACGTCCGAGATTCCGAGAGGCCGGACCATGTCAGTCCGTCCCTGCATGAGGTGCTGGAACCCGTCATAGATGCCGACCACGTCGAGGCCGGCCTGTACCGCCCCGATAACGGCGGCGCTCAGAGCGCTGTTGATCCCCGGCGCCGGGCCGCCGCCGACCAGTATCCCGAGTCGATGGTTCGTCATTTCGTGAAGGTGCTCCTTCTCAAGTCGCGGTCACCGCAGTTTATCGCGACTATTCGCTGTTTCACCAGCCGCGAAGTGGGATCCGGAAGCCAGCGTGAGCGGGACACGCCGA
>JADFRV010000234.1 GCA_022561095.1 Chloroflexota bacterium
TCTATCCGGGCCGCGGTTGACACCGTACGCAGCCAAAAACTAACATACCGTTCATCGGCGGCGGTTTCAACGGCGGGCCACCAGGTTGGTGGAGCGTGCGTACTCAGGGAGGAGGTGCCGCCGCTGGGAGGCGTGCCTTCACGTTCTACAGGCGTCCTCAGAGTTCCTCCCTGCTAGAGAGAAGAGGTGGACTGATGGCGGGACAGTAACAGCCTCTACCCGTCCCGGACAACTTTAGCTTTGAATGGGATACGCCGGAGCAGGCGACGCGGTTCTGGACGGTGGACCTCATGCACTGGCCGAACGGCATCTCAACACTGGCGGCTACGATGGACATGCCGGCCTTTGTGAGGGGGTTGATGACGGCCGCCGATCAGCTCTGCATGCCCTTCTCCAACGTGGAGTTCAAGCCCATCCGCGGGTACATATACCAGAGCTTTACCCCCTACTCCACTGACCCAACCGAGATGAATCAGCGGATGGTCGATATGCAAGCCCAGATGGGGAAGCACATCCCCGGCCTGCTGGACCGCTGGCGCGATGAGTACGAGCCCGAGGTCCGCTCCATAAACGATGAAACGTTGAACGGAGACTACAACAAGCTGGGCGACCGAGACCTGGCGGAGTTGCTGCAGCTGCTCGTGGACAAGCGCGAGCGCGAGGGGGAGCTGCACTTCCTGGCGGTGTTCCCGGCGATGGGCTCCGTCATGTTCTACGAGCAGGTGTACACCCACCTGTTCGGCGAGCCGGCCGCGGACGAGCACCTGCTACTCCTCCAGGGCTTCCCCAACAAGACGGTTGAGGTGGGCGTCGGGTTGTGGCAGCTAGCGATGGAGGCACGGCGCCGGCCCCAGGTGATGGCCCTTCTGGGGCGCGTGGAGCCATCGGCGTTGCCCGCCGCTCTCAAGGAGAGCGTGGAGGGCAGCGCGTTCCACGGCGCTGTGGATGAGTTTCTCACTAAGTACGGCTTGCCCGGCAATGAGCTGGACATGGCCTCACCGACCTGGAAAGAGGACCCGACCACCGTATACAAGCTCATCCGCGAATACGCCTCCCGCGATGACTACAGCCCGGAGGACGAGTTCAAGTCTCTGGTCGCCGCCCGCGAGGCCCGTGAGCAACTGCTGATGGACCGTCTCTCCGGGGCGGGCAAGCCCGTCGATGTGTTTCAGCAGGCGCTGACCAGCGCTCAGCAGTACCTGCCGATCCAGGAGGACCATAACTTCTGGATCGACCAGCAGGGCGTCGCCGTTCAGCGGGTGCCCGTCCTGGAGGCAGGCCGAAGGTTGAACGCCGCCGGGCGCCTGGCGGATCCCGCGGACGTTTTCTTCCTGAGGTACGATGAGCTTCAGGACGCCCTGCGCGGCGGCAAAGGAGACCTCCCGGCGCAGGTGGCGGAGCGACGCCGTGAGCGGGAAGAGAACCGCGGGCTCAAGCCGCCGGACGCTCTCGGCACGCCGCTGCCTCCCGAAGCCGAAGAGAACCCGATGCTCGCCAAGTTCTTCGGCGGTCAGCCCCCGAAAAGCCCCGACCCGCGCGTCATCAACGGCAACGGCGCCTCCGCGGGGAGGGTGACCGGTACGGCGCGCGTGATCCTTAGCCTGGACGAGGGTGACCGTCTGAGATCGGGAGAGATACTCGTGTGTCCGGCGACGATGCCGCCGTGGACGCCGCTGTTCGGCATCGCTTCCGCCGTGGTGACGGATCACGGAGGTGTCCTTTCGCACACGGCGATCGTGGCGAGGGAGTATCAGATCCCGGCCATCGTCGGCACCAAGGTGGCCACCACCCTCATCAGGGACGGCCAGACGATCACCGTGGACGGTAGCGCCGGGACGGTGAAGCTGGAGGATTGATGGGAAGGGGCGGCGAGGGCCAACGCCCCAGCTACATCCTTCTCCTCACTACGGTCTGCCTGGGTGGCGTCCTGGCGCCGCTCAACTCAACCATGCTGGCCGTGGCGCTGCCGGAGATCCGCAGCGCCTTTTCGGTGAGCCTTGCGGAGATCGGCTGGCTGGTCTCCGCCTATCTGATCGCGATGGCGGTGGCCCAGCCGCTGGGCGGCCGGCTGGGCGATCAGCTTGGCCGGGCGAGGGTGTTCAGGGCGGGTCTGGTCGCCTTCCTGGTGCTGTCGCTGGCGACGGCGCTCGCGCCCACCTTCACCGTGCTCGTCCTCTTTCGCAGCGGACAGGCCCTCGTAGGGGCTGTGGTCATCCCGAACGGGATGGCGATGCTCAGGGAGTCCGTGCCGGTGAACAAGCTTGGTATGTTCACCGGCTTAACATGGTCGGTGATCTCAATCTCCGCCGCCGTCGGGCCGCTGGTGGGAGCCGGGCTGCTGCTGGCCGGGTCCTGGCGCTTGCTGTTCCTGGTCAATGTGCCGCTGGTGGGGCTGGCGCTGGTCAGTCAGGCGCTGTTGAGCTACCCAGACACGGGGGCGCGTAAGAAGTTTGCGCTCGATTGGATAGGCGCGATCGCCTTCGCAGCCCTGCTTGTGTCTGTGACCGTCTTGCTGAACTCTCTGAGTGGCGGGCAGAGCAGCTACCTTCTCGGGGCGGGCAGTATCGGCCTGCTGGCCTTTTCGGGCCTCTTCCTGCACCGGCAGCTGTCGAGCTCCACGCCCATCGCCGAATGGAAGCTGTTCCGCAACCGCTCCTACGCGGCGGCGACCACATACATCCTGCTCAATAACCTCGTGATGTATACCACGCTCCTCTCGATCCCGTTCTTCGTCAAGGAGGTGCAGAACAAGGGGGACGCGGCTACCGGCACCTTGCTGGCGGCGATGTCCCTGCTGATGGCGTTCGTCTCGCCTCTAAGCGGACGCATATCGGACCGGCTGGGGCGCAGGTTGCCGACGCTGGCGGGCAGCCTCATTGTGCTCGTCGCTGTGTCGTT
>JADFRV010000061.1 GCA_022561095.1 Chloroflexota bacterium
TGATGAGCCGTAGAGAAGCGCCTGGGCCAGCACTCGTAAGGAGGCGGTGGCGATGAGCACCACCGCCAGGGTAAGCGTCAGCGCCAGCGCCAGCACCTGGACGGTGAACAGCCCCCGGAACAGGTCACGCACGTCGGCCAGGTGGGCGGTCTCGCGGGCGTTAAACAGCGTGTCCTCTTGGCCGTTGGTGTTGGTGACGACGATATGGAGGGGCCCAGGGTCGTTGGCCGTAAAGTAGGACAGCAGCTCACGGTTGGCGCGGAGAAGCTCGCTCTCCGGGATGCGCGAGACAGCGGCTGCGTTATACTCGCGAACGGAGTAATCGTAGACGCGTACCTCAGAGGCGGCGAAACGGATGTTGGTCGCCACGAGGGTGACCGGCAGCGCCAAAACGAGTAGCGCGAAGACTATAGTGCGAAAGAGGCCCAGCGCGGCTTCCCTTCCTACTGTTCGCTGACCGAGTTGCTGATTTAATCGTGATACGGTAGGTTCGGTTTGTCAACGCCTTCGGCGACGGGTTATGATGCTTTGGCGAGAATTTTCGAAAGGGCGTTCCAAATGAGACCGACGAAGAGAGAGATGCGTACGTTCAACGGGCTGCGAAAGGTCGTGGCCACTCTTCGCGGGCCGGAGGGCTGCCCCTGGGACCGCGTCCAGACCCATCAGTCGCTGCGGCCGTTTCTGCTGGAGGAGGCGAGCGAGGCGCTGGAGGCGCTGGACGAGGGCGACCCGGCGCAGCTGTGCGAGGAGCTGGGCGACCTGCTGCTTGAGGTGTTGCTGCACGTGCAGATCGCGGAGGAGGCGGGCGAATTTGGGCTGGAGGACGTGGTCTACAGCGTGAACGACAAGCTGGTGCGTCGGCACCCTCACGTGTTCGCGGACGCCAAGGCGGAGACGCCGGAGGCGGTGGTGGAGCAGTGGGAGGAGCTGAAGGGTGAGGAGCGGCGGGGACAGTCAGCGCTGACTGGGATACCCGGCACGCTACCTTCCCTGGCCTACGCCCAGGCGATGCAGAGACGCGCTCACCGCGCCGGCTTCGCCTGGGAGCGGATCGAGCAGGCATGGGAGGCGCTGGAGGAGGAGCTGGGCGAGCTAAGGGAGGCGGACACGCCCGAACAGCGCCGTGAGGAGGTTGGAGACGCGCTGTTCGCGCTGGCCGGGCTGGCAGGCTGGCTGGAGGTGGACGCCGAGGGGGCGCTGCGCTCCACCTGTCGCGGATTTCGGACGCTGTTTCAGCGACTGGAGGCTACGGTCAAGGAGGAGGGGCGCGAACTGCGAGAGATGCCGACCGAGGAGAAGCTGGCGCTGTGGCAAGAGGTGAAGGAGAAGCCCGACCACGAATGAGGGCTTGCGGCTGAGGTTTGTCGCGTTTGGAGAGCCGTGTTAATCTGAGGAGACCAAACGCCTTAGGAAGGAGCCAACGTTGACTCAACAGAAGGAGAGTGTCGTCACGCCTGAGCGGTTCATCAGCGGGATGACCTGGGAGCAGTACCTGGGACACATCAAGCGCAACCAGGGGAAGTTCGAGTACAACCACAGCGAGACCGTGCTCACGGACGAGGACGTTGAGGCGTTTCGCTCGCTGGCGTCCGCGGCGGACGGCGCGGCGAAGGTGCTGGCGCTGGGCGAGGACTGGTGCCCGGACGTGGTTCGGGGCCTGCCGGTGATGGCGCGCATCGCCGAGGCGGCGGGGATGGAGCTGCGCATCTTCCCCAGGGACGACAACATGGACATCATGAACGAGTTCCTCAACCAGGGAGAGCACCAGTCGATCCCAGTGTTTGTGTTCTACAGCAAGGATCACCGCTACATCGCTCACTGGACCGAGCGGCCGGCGAAGGCCAACGCCGAGCTCGGAGAGATGCAGGCGATGTTCGAGGGGAAGGAGCAGGAAGAGAGACGGACGCTGTACAACGAGTTTCAGCAGGGGCCGGTCTGGGCCTCCTGGCGGCAGGCGACTGTGCAGGAGCTGCGTGCGCTCCTCCAGGAGAAGACCGGCTAGTCTAGACGAAGGGCGAACGATATAAGGGGAGGCTCCGGGGTCCCGGAGCCTCACCTTTCGCGTACGGCGCTTTAGCAGTGCGGGCGGCACAGCGCGAAGGCGGCCGTCGCGACGAGGAGACCGCCAGTATCACTGGAGGTCCGGTCTCTGAAATGCGAAAGGCAGCCCGCCCCAGGCTGCCTTTCGCGCTATCTCGCTCTTATGAGCGAGACCAGAAGGAGGTCGCCCCTCTAATAGTCTGATTAACTTGCTGAGTAAAACGCCTCGTGTTGGGAAAGGTTAACGGAATTAGTAAAGCGTTATGGCGTTTTCTCAATGAACTTCACGCTGGCCGCGTGTGGCTCATAAGTATAGACGGGTGTAATGAGATATCGTTGCAAGTGAGCTGCCGAAGGGGTGGTTATAATGGTGCGGGAAGGCCCCTTCATGCCACGCCCTCCGTTCGAGATCCTGGAGCACACCGCCGATGTGGGCATCGTGGCGCATGGGGGCAGCCTGGCTGAGCTGTTCGCCAACGCCGCCACCGGCATGTTCGCCATCATGGCGGAGTTGGAAGGCGTACGCCAAACGGAGGAGCGTCAAATCCAGGTCGAGGGGCGAGACCACGAGGGGCTGATGGTGCGCTGGCTTACGGAGCTGCTGTACTACCTGGACGCGGAGGAGCTACTGTTCTCTCGGTTCGTCGTGGAGGAGGTAAGCGAGACGCGCCTGCGGGCGCGGGCGTTCGGCGAGCGGATAGACCCTGAGCGCCACCGGCTGCACTTCGGTGTGAAGGCGGTGACGCGTCATATGCTGGAGGTGGCCCAGGAGGAGGACGACTACCGGGCGCAGGTGCTGTTCGACATATAGCGCCCTGACCGACGAGGTGATAGGCGATGGCCGTTAAGTGGAGAGAGACGCTAGAGAAGATAGACGACCAGCGCTGGCTGCTGCCCAAAAAGTACAAGCCCGGGATGAGGGTGCCGGGGCTTGTGTTCGCGTCGGAAGAGATGCTGGGGGTGATCGGCCAGGACGAGGCGCTGGAGCAGGTGGCGAACGTCGCCTTCCTGCCCGGCATCGTCAACTATTCCATGGCTATGCCGGACATTCACTGGGGCTACGGCTTCCCCATCGGCGGGGTGGCGGCGATGCGGGTGGAGGACGGCGTCGTCTCCCCCGGCGGCGTCGGCTTCGACATCAACTGCGGCACGCGGGTGATGCGCACCAGCCTGAGAGAGGATGAGGTACGGCCGCACCTGAAGGAGCTGGTGAACCAGATCTTCCGCGACATCCCCGCCGGCCTCGGCGGTTCGGGTCTGGTGACGGTCTCGATGAAGGAGATCGACGAGGTGATGATGCAGGGGGTGGGGTGGGCGCTGGAGCAGGGCTACGCCTGGCCTGAGGACGTTGATGCGGTGGAGGGCGGGGGTGCGCTCAAGGGCGCGAACACGGATAAGGTGAGCAAGCGCGCCAAGCAGCGGGGGGCGCCCCAGCTAGGCACTTTAGGCTCAGGCAACCACTTCCTGGAGATACAGGTCATCGATGAGGTGTACGACGGCGAGAAGGCTGAGACGATGGGCATCGACGGGCCGGGTCAGGTGATGGTGTTCATCCACTGCGGCTCGCGGGGACTGGGTCACCAGACCTGCCAGGACTACCTAGACGTGATGGAGGAAGCGGCCTCGAAGTACAAGATCCAGCTACCGGACAAGCAGCTCGCGTGCGCGCCTATCGGCTCTAAGGAGGGGCAGGACTACCTGGGGGCGATGACGGCGGCGGCCAACTTCGCGTTCTGCAACCGGCAGCTGATCACCCACTGGACGCGCCAGGCGTTCCAGCGGGTGCTGGGTCGCGACGCCCGCGAGGAGCTGGGCATGCACCTGGTGTACGACGTGGCGCACAACATCGCGAAGATCGAGCAGCACCGGGTGAACGGGAAAGAGATGACGGTGTGCGTGCATCGCAAGGGGGCGACGCGGGCGTTCCCGCCCGGGCATCCAGACGTGCCCAGGCGGTATCAGCAAACCGGGCAGCCGGTGCTGGTGCCCGGCGATATGGCGCGCTACTCCTACATCTGCGCCGGCACGGAGCAGGCGATGAGCGAGACGTGGGGCTCCAGCTGCCACGGGGCGGGGCGGACGCAGAGCCGTCACGCGGCGAAGCGGATGCTGAAGGGGGTGGACGTGGCGCAGCGTCTGGCCCAACGAGGCATCTACGTACGGGCGCAGAACCGGGGTCTGCTGGCGGAGGAGGCGAGCGAGGCGTACAAGGACGTAGCGGATGTGGTGGACGTGCTGGACGAGGCGGGCATAGCGGGCAAGGTGTGCCGCATGCGGCCGATGGGCGTGATCAAAGGTTAGGCGCGCCTTAAGGACGCGGCGCTACAACGCGACCGCCGTGGGGGCGCTAGACGCTAGGACTCTGCCCCCGCCTTCAGGCGGGGGTCCTAGTTTCTCCCTGCCGCCGACCGGGGTAGCCCCAATCTGGAGGCGGCGCGCTTACTGCTGGGGCAGGAAGGGCATCACCTTCTGTGCCTCGAGCAGGTATATGTCCTCGGCGATGTTGAGACCGAGGCCGAATACCTTGGCGCCAGCGACCTGAACCGCCGGGTCGGTCAGGATCCTGTCGGCAACAGCGTAGCTGTCCGGCTCGCCGATGACTACGAACCCGCCGTTACCGATGTACCAGCGGACGCTGCCGGCACCGGGCACTTTGCTCACCGCAGCCACGAACTCGTTCATCGCGTTGATGCCCGCCGTTGGCGGCGTATCGGCCGGCGCATTCCCTGTAGCGCGCAGGGTTGTCAGGCGAATCATGTGATCTCCTTCCAGCTATGGGGACGTATAGAACGCGCGAATTGTAGCACCATTGCGATAAGCCGTCAACCGCCGGCCTCGCTACTCCTCGCTCTTGCTCTCCGGGATGTCTGTAGCCTTGGCGCCGCGGGTGACGATCACACGATGGGGGTACGGTATCTCTATGCCTTCGTCGTCGAACGCCTTCTTGATGCGCTTGCGGAGCTCGCCCATGACCTCCCACTGCTTGATCGGCTTCGTATCGCCGACGACCTTGATGTCGATGCCGGAGTCGCCCAGGTTGTCCACGCGCAGCGACTTGGGCGGGGAGATGATAGCGGGCGCCCATTTCGGGTCGGCGGCCATCTCTTCGCCCACGCGGTCGATGACCCGCATGACGTGGTCGAGGTCCTCGCTGTAGGAGACGCCGACGTTGAGGTTGACGCGGGAGTACTCCTGGGTGAAGTTGGAGGCGACGGCGATCTCCCCGTTGGGGATGTAGTGGACGATGCCGTCCAGATCGCGCAGGACGGTGCGTCGTATCCCCACGTCCTCGACGAGGCCGGAGATGCCGGCCACGGTCACCACGTCGCCCTTGGAGTACTGGTTGTCCAGGAGGATGAACAGGCCGCTGATGACGTCCTTGACCAGGCTCTGGGCGCCGAAGCCGACGGCGAGGCCCAGGATGCCGACACCGGCCAGCAGGGGGCCGATGCTGATGCCGGCCAGGGGCATGAGGGTGAGGAGGGTCACAAGGACGATTATCACGCGTCCGCCGGCGGTGAAGACCGATGAGAGGGTGTCCACCCTCTGCTGGATCTCCTCGTCATCCCGCCCTTTCATCTGCCGCTCCACGGTGAGCCGCAGGGCGCGGGGGATGAGGCGGTGGAGGGCGTAATCTAGAGCGACGGCCACACCAACGATGGCGGCGATGCGGACGCCGTCGCCGGTCAGCCAGTCGGTGAAGTCGTCGCCGGTGATGAGGTACGGGAGCATTGAGGGTACCCTCCTTTCGGTGAGCGGGTCGCGTCTAGGCTAGCGGAAGGGGGCAGCGGAGGCAAGGGTGAGGCGTAGAGTTGCGACCGCGTAGGGCCAGACCTATACTGCTAGCACCTGTCATCAGAATCAAACGAGGGGGCTCCGTGAACCTCTTGCATCGCTGGTATTGTAGCTCCGATCGCTGGGCGGGCATATTGCAGGGGCGGCTGATGCCCTGGGTCCTGGACGGTGTCGACCTGAGAGACAGCGCCCTGGAGATCGGTCCGGGACCAGGCCTGAGCACGGACTGGCTCCGGCCAAGGGTGCCGCGTCTCACGACGATCGAGGTGGACGAGAGGCTCGCGCAGTCACTAAAGCGCCGCATGGACGGCACAAACGTCACTGTAGTGAAGGGCGACGCCACCTCGATGCCGTTTCCCGACGGGTCGTTCAGCGGCGCCGTCTGCTTCACGATGCTCCACCACGTGCCTTCATCGCGGTTGCAGGACCGCCTGCTGGCGGAGACCTACCGGGTGTTGCGACCGGGCAGTACATTCGCCGGGGCGGATAGCATCCCCAACCTCATCTGGAACCTCGCCCACGTATTCGACACTCGCGTGCCGGTAGACCCCGACGGCTTCGCGGCGCGGCTGAAGGCGGCCGGGTTCCAGAACGTCAGCGTGGACGCCGGAAGCGATAATTTTCGCTTCCGGGCGAGGAGGCCACCCGGCTAAGGGTTAACCCGCGGACTGAAGTCCGCGGTTCCGCTTATACCAAGGCACACACTTCTGTGTGCGGTCCAGCCTACGAGCCGACAGGCTGAAGCCTGTCCTTCAGAGCCGGGTGCGGTCAGGCGTCCACACGCTCCAGCGGGGCGAAGGAGAGGAGCAGCTTCTTGATGCCGGCCTCGCCCTGAAAGGCGACGACGACCTGGTAGTCGGCGCCGGAGGGCTGGCAGGAGACGACGATCCCCTCACCGAACTTGGGGTGGCGGACGTGATCGCCGGCAGCGAAGGTCTCGGCAGGGGCAGCGGCCTCACCCGAGGGCGCATCGCGATGCGCCCCTACAGGCTGCGCTGCGGCACCATAGCGGTGTCGCTGGGGCAGGAGGGTGGGTGTATCGGCGCGCTCAGGTTGGGCGATCAGCTCCGACGGGATGTCCGCCAGGAAACGCGAGGGCGGGTTGTGGCCGCCGCCGAAACCGGCACCCGTGCGGCCGAAGGAGCGGCGGAAGGCGCGGACGAGATAGAGGTGCTCCTTGGCGCGGGTCATGCCGACGTAGCAGAGGCGGCGCTCCTCCTCCAGCTGGGCGGGGTCTCCGCTCTCCAGGGAGCGCATGTGGGGCAGCAGCCCCTCCTCCAGGCCGACGATGAACACGACGGGGAACTCCAGCCCTTTGGCGGCGTGGAGGGTGATGAGGGTGACGGCGTCGGCCTTCTCATCGTACTCGTCCACGTCGGTGATGAGGGCGGCGTCCTCGAGGAAGGAGGGGAGGGCGTGCTCGGGCTTGAGCTCGTCGTATTGGGCGGCGACGGCGCGCAGCTCCTGGACGTTCTCCCAGCGTTCTTCGCCGTCCGGGAGGCTGCCTCGCTCCTCGCCGAGGAGGTACTCGCGGTAGCCGGTACGCTCGATGATCGTGTCCAGCAGCTCGGAGAGCGATTCCTTCTTTGCGACCTCGATGAGCTCGTTGAGGAGACCGAGGAAGCGGAGGAGGGCGCCCACGGTCCGCCTCTGGAATGGGTGGGCTCCAGCAGTCGCTCGCCCTTGGACGGGCTCACCTGGTTCGACAGGCTCACCATGAGCGCCAGTCCGTTCTGGTGAGTCGCGTTCGGCGTCTGCGATGAGCTGGAGGGCGGCGTAGGCGGGAATGGACTGCTCGCCTGACCAGCGGCTGAGCTCTGCCAGGGTGCGGTCGCCGATGCCGCGTGCCGGCACGTTGATGACGCGCATCAGGGCGACGGAGTCGAACGGGTTGTGCACGAGCCGGAAGTAGGCTAAGAGGTCTTTGACTTCGCGACGCTCGTAGAAGCGGGTGCCGCCGACGAGGCGGTGGGGGATGTTGCGGCGGACGAACGCCTCTTCCAGGGGGCGCGACTGGGCGTTGGTGCGATACATGACGGCGAAGCCGCGAAGCGGAAGCTTCTCCGCCTTGGCGAGGCGCTTGACCTCGTCGATGACGAAGGCGGCCTCGCCTTCCTCGTCGTACGCCTCGTAGACGGTGATGGGCCGGCCGGGGCCGTTCTCCGTCCAGAGGTTCTTCTCCTTGCGCTGCTTGTTGACGGCGATGACGCTGTGGGCGGAGTCGAGGATGGACTGGGTGGAGCGGTAGTTCTGGTCCAGGATGACCACGGTGGCGTCCGGGAAGTCGTGCTCGAAGTTGAGGATGTTGCGGATGTCGGCGGCGCGCCAGGTGTAGATCGACTGGTCGGGGTCGCCGACGACGCAGATGTTGCGGTGGCGGCTGGCCCACTGCTTGGCGAGGATGTACTGGGCGATGTTGGTGTCCTGGAACTCGTCGACGTGGATGTGAAGGTAGCGCTCGGCGTGCTTCTCCAGGACTTCCTGGCGCTCCTGGAACAGCTCCACCGTCTTGTTGAGGATGTCGTCGAAGTCCAGGGCGGAGTTCTGCTCCAGAATGTCCTGATAGCGGAGGAAGACGCGGGAGGTGACCTCCTGGAAGTAGTCGGCGACGAGGGCGGCGAACTGGCGCGGGCCCTGGAGCTCGCTCTTGGCGCGGGAGATGGCGGAGAGGACGGCGCGAGGGGCGATGCGGCGGGTGTCCAGCGCCAGGTCCTGCATCGCCTGCTTGACGGCGGCGACCTGGTCGGTGGCGTCGTAGATGGCGAAGGTGCGGGGGACGCCGATCTGCTCGCCGTCGATGCGGAGGGTGCGGGCGCAGACGGCGTGGAAGGTGCCGAGGGTGATGTCCTGGGCCCGCTCCTGGCCCACCAGGGCGAAGATGCGGTCACGCATCTCGCGGGCGGCCTTGTTGGTGAAGGTGACGGCGAGGATGCGACGAGGATGGACCTGGGCCTCGGTGATGAGGTAGGCGACGCGGTGGGCGATGACGCGGGTCTTGCCGGAGCCGGGGCCGGCCAGGATGAGGAGGGGGCCATCTGTGTGCTCCACGGCCTCCCGCTGGCGGGGGTTAAGGGGGGACAGGATGGGGCTCCGGGTGGGAGTGGTCATGCCACCCGAATGATACAGGTGTTCGGGTGCGCAGGGCAACGGAGGGAAGGCCGCTGGCCCCTGCGGGTGTGACGCGGGGGCCAGCGTGGTGCGATGGAAACTCGAATCTAGCGGGCCAGGGGCTACTCCACCAGCTTGGGGCCGTGGCCTGGCACTGGTATCTCGACGTAGGGGAAGTATTCGACATTGATCACGCTGCCACCCCCGAATTTGATTGTGTCGACGATCATCTGCAGGGCGCCTAGATCACCACCCCCGAGCAGCTCCAACTGTGCGCTGGGAGCATAGAAAATGCCATTTCCCCCGCCGCCCCCTTCGCCGCTACCCGCGACCCTGACGACGTCGGTGCAGGCTTCGTCCTGCCAGAAGAGCACGTCTTTGTAGGTGCCGCTGGTCGGAGCGGTGAGGGTGTAAGCAGCGGTCCCCTGCAGGGCGATGGCCCCGCACTTTCCGTCGGGGGCATTTGGGTTTTCCGGGTCGAAGGTGTTGTAGAAGAAGACGTCTTCCCCGATGATCGTTCCGGCGCTAGAGACTGCGAAGCCTCCACCGGCCATGATGTAGGGTCCGGGAAGCAGGGTCACGTTGTCTGCCTGAATCTGCATGCCACCCCAGTAGACACCCGGATGGAGAGTGACATCGGCGCCGATGACGTTGACGGTGTCGGGGTCGGCGGCGGTGCCGCCCGAGTCAGGTGAGGTGCCGATGGCGTACAGGTCCGGCGGCGTCAGGCCGGCCAGGGGGTCGGAAATCCGGGAGGGGACCGGCTCCGGCTCCGGGATCAAAGCGCCCGAGCCGGAAATGGACCAGTCACCTTCTTCGTAGTAGAAGATCCCGCCCTCTATCGTCGCGATACTGCTCCCCGCTTTGTTGATCGCCCCGTTTTGTTCGTTGGCGCAGTCCGAGTTGACCATGATGGCACCGCTGTTGGTGATTGACAGATCGTTGCCACCGACCATCTGGAAAGCGCTGCACTCGTGCTCGTTGAGGACGAGGATCGCGGCGTTGTTGCCGATGGTGCTTGGTTCGAAGCCAGCGACGGCGCGGGCGCCGACGCCGGTGCTTTCCAGCCCGAGAACGCGGGCGAAGATGAACGGCATCTCAACTTCGATGACGACCTCCACCGCGTTAGGGTCGCCCTGGTAGGGGGTGTTCACGGTGATGGTGGCGCCGTTCTCGCTCGTGTAGCCGTTGTTCTCGGCCCACTCCAGGGCATTGGCCTCGGCCGCGCTAGGGGATTCCGGGAGCTCTGAGACGCCGGCCAGGGCGGCGGCGTCGGCGGCGTTCTGCAGGCTACGCCTCTCTTGGAGGATCATCCCCACATCAATGGACATGGCAACCATGCCCATGAGGACGCCAAGCGCGAGAACGAACAGGATGAGCATCTGGCCGCTCTCCCGGCGGCCGCGAGCATTCTGAGGTTCCATCACTGCCTCCGTCCCAAACCCTCATCAGAACGGAGCGCTGGGCTGACGCTCGCTTTGTCTAATTCGTTTATCGCATGATTGGCTTGAAATTCGGGCGAAGATAACGGCTCATTCGGTGAACGCTTGGTGAACAAGGCACTTCAGCCAGCGTCCTAAAGTGCGGCGTCGCAGCGCTCTAGGGTGCCAGCGGACACTCCGCGCATTGTGGCAGGAGATCCGCCGGAGCGACGCGCGTCAGGTCTAGCCCCGCCCGGTCCAGCAAGCGTATCGCTGTCCACAGGGGCAGGCCCATCACGTTGCAGTAGCA
>JADFRV010000062.1 GCA_022561095.1 Chloroflexota bacterium
ACACCGGCGATGGCGCAGGCGTCTTGATCCAGATCCCGCACGAGTTCTTCCAGCCAGAGTGCGCGGCCCTCGGTTTTACGCTACCTGAGGCCGGTCGCTACGGCGTCGGCGCCTTCTTCGCCTCGCGGGACGAGCAAGCCCGCAGCCAGGCCATGGAGCTATTCAAGACGATCGTCGAGGACGAAGGCCAGGAAGTCCTTGGGTGGAGGAGGACCCCGACGAATAACGCCTCCGTCGGCACCACCGCAAAGGCCACCGAACCGGAGATGTACCACGTCTTCATCGGGCGAGGAGATGCCGTAGCGGATGATGACGCCTTCGAGCGGAAACTGTATGTCATCCGCAGGCGATTCGAGAACGCGCTCCAGGGCTCGGGCATCGATGATGCGGCGACATTCTACTTCGCCAGCCTGTCCTGTCGAACCGTGGTGTACAAAGGGATGCTCACGCCCCTCCAGCTACGGGACTACTTTCCCGACCTATCAGACACACGGGTGAAGAGCGCGCTCATTATGTTCCACTCGCGCTTTAGTACTAACACGTTCCCCAGCTGGCGGTTGGCCCATCCCTATCGGATGATCTCTCACAACGGAGAGATAAACACCCTGCGCGGCAATATCAACTGGATGCGGGCTCGCGAATCGCTTCTGGCGTCTCCTCTGTTCGAAGACATTCAGCGCATCCTCCCAATTATCGACGAGGAAGGTAGCGATACCGCCTGCTTCGACAACGCACTGGAGCTCCTGCTGCTCGGGGGGTACTCTCTCGCCCACGCGATGATACTGATGATCCCAGAGGCCTGGGACGGGCACGAGGCGATGAGCGCGGAGAAGAAGGCCTTCTACGAGTATCACAGTTGTGTGATGGAACCGTGGGACGGCCCGGCCTCCATCGCCTTCACCGACGGTAAGTCCATCGGCGCCACGCTCGACCGAAACGGCCTGCGCCCATCGCGCTACTACGTTACCAAAGATGATCTGGTCATCATGGCCTCCGAAGTGGGCGTGCTGCCCGTCGAGCCGGAGCGGATACTTTACAAGGGGCGGCTGCAACCCGGAAAGACCTTCCTCATCAGCCTGGAGGAAGGGCGCATCATTGACGACACCGAACTTAAGGCGAAGCTCGCCGCCGAGCATCCGTACGGAGAATGGCTGGAGCGAAACCTGAGGCCGCTGGAGAGCCTCCCCGACATTGAGCCACCCACACGATTGCGTGGCGAAGACCTGCTGGGACAGCAGATCGCCTTCGGCTATACGGTAGAGGACTTGAAGCGCATCCTCGACCCCATGATGAAGACCGGAGCCGAGCCGATCGGCTCAATGGGGAACGATACCCCCCTGGCTGTGCTCTCGGACAGGGCGCAACCGCTCTACAACTACTTCAAGCAACTGTTTGCGCAGGTGACCAATCCACCTCTGGACGCCATCCGCGAGGAGCTTGTGACGTCCGTCAAGACGGTCATTGGGACAGAGGGGAATGTGCTGGACCCCGGGCCAGAGAGTTGCCGTCTCCTGAGCCTCGAAACGCCGTTCCTCGATAACCGCGCAATGGCGAAACTGACGGCGCTCAACGAGGATGGCATGCGAGCGGTGGTGCTGTCGATCCTGTTCCCCGCAAAGGAGGGTCCGGCCGGCCTAGAGGCAGCGCTGGATGATCTGTTCCACCGAGCGGATGATGCAATCGAGAAGGGCGCCACGATTCTCATACTATCCGATCGCGGAGTAGACGCTGACAACGCGCCTATCCCTTCGCTTCTCGCGGTTGCAGGCCTCCATCACCACCTGGTACGCGAGAAAACGCGGACTCAGGTGGGGCTGGTCGTCGAAACGGGTGATGCGCGAGAGGGGCACCACTTCGCGCTGCTCATCGGCTACGGGGCCGGGGCCGTAAACCCGTATCTCGCCCTCGATAGCCTTGAGGCGCTTGGCGGCAACGGTTCCGCCAGCGATGGCGCCGCCTACGACAAGGCCGTGACCAACTATCTGAAGGCGACGAAGAAGGCGGTCGTAAAGATCATGTCGAAGATGGGCATCTCCACGGTCCAGAGCTACCGCGGCGCCCAGATCTTCGAGGCGATCGGCCTTTCCAAGCGGCTCGTGGAACGCTACTTCACCAAGACCACATCGCGCATAGAGGGAATCGGGGTGGAGGAGATCGCGGCTGAGGCCCTATCTCATCACAGGCGTGCCTACCCGACGCGGGAGGGAGGTCTGCGTGATCTCGACTGGGGCGGCCAGTACCAGTGGCGCCGAGACGGCGAATATCACCTGTTCAACCCGAAGACGATCTTCCTCCTCCAGGAAGCTACACGCTCCGGGCAGTCCGATGTCTTCCGGGATTACAGCCGGCTGGTGAACGATCAGAGCGAACGCATGGCAACCTTAAGAGGGCTGTTCGAACTGAATCCGGACCGCGAGCCGGTGCCGATCGAGGAGGTCGAGCCGGTCGAGGAGCTGTTCAGGCGGTTCGTCACGGGCGGCATGTCGTTCGGCTCAATCAGCGCCGAAGCGCACGAGACGCTTGCCATCGCCATGAACCGGATCAACGGCAAGAGTAATAGCGGCGAAGGCGGCGAGGATCGCCGGCGCTACACGCCCAGCCCGAACGGCGATTGGCGCCGCAGCGCCACCAAGCAGGTGGCTTCAGGCCGCTTTGGCGTCACCAGTGAGTACCTTGTAAACGCCGATGAGCTGCAGATCAAGATGGCGCAGGGCGCCAAGCCCGGTGAGGGTGGCCAGCTTCCCGGCCACAAAGTCTACCCCTGGATAGCGGAGGTGCGGTACTCCACCCCCGGGGTTGGGCTCATCAGCCCGCCACCGCATCACGATATCTACTCGATTGAGGACCTCGCCCAGCTCATCCATGACCTCAAGAACTCGAACCCGCAGGCGCGAATCAACGTGAAGCTCGTAGCCGAAGTGGGCGTGGGTACGGTAGCCGCTGGGGTTGCCAAAGCCAAGTCCGATGCCGTCCTGATCAGCGGTCACGACGGCGGCACCGGCGCCAGCCCCGAATCCTCGATGAAGCATGCCGGCGTCCCCTGGGAGCTAGGCCTCGCCGAGACCCAGCAGACGTTGGTCCTGAACAAGCTCCGCGACCGGATCATCGTTCAGGTGGACGGCCAGTTGAAGACGGGACGTGACGTCGTGATCGGCGCCCTTTTGGGAGCCGAGGAGTTCGGCTTCGCGACCGCGCCGATCGTCGTTATGGGCTGCGTAATGGAGCGCGCGTGCCACCTCGACACCTGCTCGGTCGGCATTGCGACTCAGAATCCCGAGCTGCGAAAGAGGTTCGAAGGGAAGCCGGAGCACGTCATCAACTTCTTCCGTTTCATCGCTGAGGAAGTGCGCGAGATCATGGCCCAGCTCGGCTTCCGTAAGTTCGAGGAGATGATCGGCCGCAGCGACCTTCTCGACACGCGCCGGGCTATCGACCACTGGAAAGCACGAGGCCTGGACCTTTCGGCGATCCTCTACCGTCCAGATGTCGGTTCGGAGGTCGCCAGGAGGCGGGTCATTCCCCAGGACCACGGCCTGGAGCGGGCGCTGGACCAGGAGCTGCTCAAGCTCGCGGCGCCGGCCCTCGAGCGCGCCGAGCCGGTGACGATCGAGCTCCCCATACGCAACGTAAACAGGACAGTCGGCACGATCTTGGGAAGCGAACTCACCCGCCGGTACGGCTTCAAGGGCCTGCCGGACGACACCATCACCATTAAGTTCAACGGCACGGCAGGACAGAGCTTCGGCGCTTTCCTGCCCGCAGGCATCACCCTCTGGCTCGATGGTGACGCCAACGACTACTTCGGCAAGGGTCTCTCCGGCGGCAAGATCATCGTCTACCCGCCTAAGGAATCCACGTTCGCGCCTGAGGAGAACATCATCATAGGCAATGTGGCGCTCTACGGCGCCACGGGCGGAAGCCTGTTCGCCCGCGGCGTGGCCGGGGAGCGCTTCGCGGTCCGCAACAGCGGCGCGATCGCCGTGGTTGAGGGCGCAGGCGACCACTGCTGCGAGTACATGACCGGTGGCCGTGTGTTAGTGCTGGGTTCAACGGGTCGCAACTTCGGAGCTGGCATGAGCGGTGGCATCGCCTACGTGTATGACGCAGCCGGCGATTTCGCGACCCGCTGCAACATGGAGATGGTGGCGCTGGAGCCGCTGGAGGACTCGGAAGACCTCGACCTCGTGCACGGCCTGATGGAACGGCATGCCGAGTACACCGACAGCGCCGTGGCCAAGGGGCTGCTCCGCGACTGGCCCGAGGTCGCCCAACGGTTCGTGAAGATCATACCGCTCGACTACCGTCGCGTTCTGGAGGAACAGCTCCGCGCGAGCCGGGCACGAGGCTCGGGCACCGGCGATACGATCAGGGCCTGACGTGGGTAAGCCAACCGGATTCCTGGAGTTTGAGCGCCAGTCGCCTGAGCGGCGCCCCGTAGATGAGCGTCTGCGCGATTGGCTTCAGGTATACGACGAGTTTCCAGTTGACGACCTGAAGAAGCAGGCGGGACGATGCATGGACTGTGGCATCCCCTTCTGTCAGGACGGCTGCCCCCTGGGGAACATCATCCCTGACTGGAACGATCTCGTGTTTCGCGGTGAGTGGCGCCACGCTATCGACCGGCTGCACGCCACTAACAACTTCCCGGAATTCACCGGCAGGCTCTGCCCCGCCCCCTGTGAGGCGGCCTGCGTGCTGGCGATCAACGACGACGCAGTCAGCATCAAGCAGGTTGAGCTCTACATTATCGACCACGCTTGGGATAAGGGATGGGTCAAGCCTCAGCCGCCCCAGACCCTCACCGGCAAGACCGTCGCGATCGTCGGCTCCGGCCCCGCCGGCCTCGCCTGCGCTCAGCAGTTGGCCCGCGCCGGACACACCGTCACCGTCTTCGAACGCGATGACCGCATTGGCGGCCTCCTCCGCTACGGCATCCCGGAGTTCAAGATGGAGAAGAGGTTCCTGGCGCGTCGGCTCACCCAGATGGAGGCGGAGGGCGTCATCTTCCGCCCGGACGTCAACGTCGGCGTGGAGATCGACTCCCGTGAGCTGCGCGGGCAGTTCGACGCCGTCTGCCTCGCCGGCGGCGCCACGCAGTCGCGAGAGCTCGACGTGCCCGGCCGCGACCTGAAGGGTGTGCACCTCGCCATGGAGTACCTACCCCTGCAGAACCGGCGCAACGAGGGAGACGAAATCCCGCCCGATGCTTTCATCACGGCCAAGGACAAGCGCGTCATCATCCTGGGCGGCGGCGATACCGGCGCCGACTGCCTGGGCACCGTGCACCGTCAGGGCGCCAAGGAGGTGCTGCAGTACGAGCTGCTGGCAAAGCCCCCCGACGAACGTTCTCCGGAGAACCCCTGGCCTACTTGGCCCATCATTTATCGAACTTCACCCGCCCACGAGGAGGGCGGCGCCCGCGGCTACAGTATCCTGACCAAGCGCCTCTCCGGTGAGAACGGCGTCCTCAAGAAGCTCCACGCCGTCAAGGTGGAGTTTGTCCCCGAAGACGGCCGCCAGGCGATGCGGGAGATCCCGGGCAGCGAGTTTGAGGAGGACGTCGACCTCTTGCTCCTCGCCATGGGCTTTCTGGGCCCGGAGAGGGACGGGATGCTGGCCCAGCTCGGAATCGAGCTCACGGAGCGCGGCAACGTGAAGGCGGACAAGAACAAGATGACCAGCGTTCCCGGCGTCTTCACGGCCGGCGACATGGCGCGCGGGCAATCGCTAATCGTTTGGGCCATCGCTGAAGGACGCGCCGCTGCCCGCGGCATCGACCTGCACCTGATGGGCGAAACCGCCCTGCCGGCGAGCTAAGAAGCCGACGACCGCCGGCCGACGCTTCCTCGTCAGAGGTGGTTAGCCAACACTAAGACTCCACGCGGTTATCTACTTCACGCAGGGCGGATGGTAGACTAGCCCCAAGCGGGAGCGGCCATTCTCGCGGGCTATGGAGTAGACTTCGACCATGCCTAATTGGCTCACGCGCAGACGGGACGCCTTGGCCGACGCGATCACGGGTGGGCTGCTCGTGATCGGCTTGGTCGCGCTAGCTACTGTCATAGGGGCTGCGATATGGGCCGCGATCCTAAATTGGGATGGCCCAACTGTCATATTGCTGATTGTGGGCCTCTTAGCGGGAACACTTTTTGTCGCTGACCGGACATTATACTTATATCGGCGATTTCGGGGGGCTAGCGAGGCTACCCTGCGCAGCTGGGTTCATCAGTCTCATTACAGTATCCGGAACGATCCACAACCTAATGCAATTTTCCAGTTCTTGCTAACGGAGCCCGGTGGAAGGAAAGTCGTCGTCGGAAGGCTTAAAGGAGACCCAGAATTACTGACCATCGGTGCCATGCTGAGGCCTGCATCGGAAGACGAAGAGGTGTTTGATAAACTGACGGCACCCGAATACGCGACGCTTATAGCGGATTTACAGATTGAAATGGCTCGGTTGGGGGTTGGGTTTCAGGGTATCGTGCACCCGCTCAGGCAAGTCTATTTGGAGGACAAGCTACTATTCGATCAGAGTCTCGATAATCTAGCTTTTATAAGGAGTGTGATGTTTATTCAACGAGCAGAGGTTCTATTTCTGGGTCTCCTCAATCGGGCTAGGAGGGAAGCAGATATGAAAGATGATCCCTAAAAACGCGATAAACGAGCGAAGTAGCAATACTCTTTTATTGAATCAGTTGCTGGTATGTAAGATTGTCGGCCCTGATTAGCTTGAGCAACCTGTCCCTAAACAGATATGGATTCTTACGGCTGTTGTACCGAAAGGCCATCTCATCGAGGTACGCCGCAACGCGACGGTTTACGCTTAGGCGGTCCCGGCCTGCCGAGACGCTACCAGAGCGAATGGATGACCGGAGACCCGTGCAATACGGCGACGTTAACGCTGCTCGCCCAATTGACGAAGGCGCTGAAGTCCCCCCAGCCCTCGGAGCCCTGCTTCCAGTGATCCTCTAATCCGGCTGGAGTCTCGTATACTTCGGTCACGACGAAGCAGGTGTTATCCGTTGGCTGGGATGAGGAGTCCAGAGGGTTCGACAGCTCAGGTCCCTTCACGACGTTGTAATGCAGTAAGGCCAGATTCCCCTCGCGGTAGTGCGTTTTAGCTATCCAGGCGGCGTGGCTCGCGAAGATGCGGTCTCCCTCCCCCACCAGGTCGGGGGAGGCAGTGAAAATGAAGGTAATTTGAGTCTTTCCTTCGTGCGACATCTGTCCCTCCTTCTGGGGCGTGCAACCGGCTTTCAGACTTGTTGAAGCTTCGCGCAGATCGGGTCACGTGTCAATAACGCGCCGGCCCATCGCCACGCCCCGGCACCGGATGATTACGGGGCTTGAGCTAGGAAGTGCCACCCTGCGATAGGGTGAGTCGCGTGCCTTCGGGGGACTCCTTGACGTCCAGGGTGGCGCTGGAGAGGGCCTCGCCCACCTCAGTGTCCAGCAGGAGGTAGTTCTCACCCTCGTGCTCGAAGACCTGGTCGCCTTCTTTCGCCTCGTCGAGAGTGAGGTGGTAGCCCTCCTCGGTCTTAACGATTCGGACCGCCCCTGGGGCGCTCTTTTTCTTTAGGGTCTCACGGACGTACTGAGCGGCCTTATCAGTCACGGTCAGCATGAAAGCCACCTTCTGAAATGAAAGCAGCACGGCGCGAGGGCGCGCTACCAGCCCTAGCGGCTCGGCTTATGCTTGGAGAAGCAGTCGCTGCAGTAGACCGGCCGGTCCTGGGTCGGCTGGAACGGGACCTGGCAGGCGTTGCCGCAGTCGGCGCAGACGGCGTCGTACATCTGGCGGGAACCGCCGCCTCCGTAGCCGCCTCCACCGCCTCCACCGCCTCCATATCCGCCGCCGCCAGCGCGCTTGGCCTGGCGACAGGAAGGGCAACGCTTGGGGTCCTGGTATTCCCGCTCCGCGTGGAACTGCTGGTCGTCCGCGCTGAACACGAACTCGGAGTCACACTCCACACAGGTTAAGTTACGATCTTCGTAGGCCACTCGATGACCTCCTCTCTACTCATCGGTTAAGGTCCGGTCATCGAGCTGACACCGATTGCGGGGGGAGCCGACGCAGAACTTTAACCTCGTCTACAACATAAACGGCCCCGACAGATCGGGGCCACCGTGTCATAGAAGGTACCAACCATCGCGACAATGCTAGCACGGCGATCAAGCGCCGACAAGGGGCCAACTAGCCCCGCAGATGGCGGCGTCCGTTGGCGAATCCCGGGGGCTGACGGGCGGCTGTACGAGGTCAGGTTGCGGGAGGGCTAATCGCCTAGCCCCTCGTTGACACCCGCCCGGCCCAGACGCACAACCGCGGCGGAGGGCAGGCGGGCGAAGGAGAGGGTTCGGGCGTCGTCGTCGCTTTAGTTCCAGGCCGACGTGCCCAAGCGAACGTAGACATCAACGGTCTTTCTTTCCACCTTTCCTGCTTGCTTTCTTTCCATGTTTCTTTGCCTTCTTCTTACCTTCCTTCTTCTCTTCCATATTTCTCACCTTCTTTCTTTCCTTGACCTCTACCTATCGTTCTGCGGACGATGCTGAGACCTCAGCAGCACGATGTCAAGGGCCCCGCCGGAGGGACGGTGTCCGACACCGCTCAGCCCAGCCCAGATGCACAATCGCGGCGGAGGATAGGAACGGCTTGCCCGACCGCAACGCGACGGTTTACGCTTAGGCGTCGCGGCCTGCCATCGGAGACATCGTATTCTCGTATCTTGTATCCCGAATACTACTGCCTTCGTAAACCCACCGCTTTTACCAAACAAATTACCCCTTGCCCGCTCGCCCTTCCGGCTTGCCCGACCCCAACGCGACGGTTTACGCTTAGGCGGCCACGAACGACAGCGGCGGCCCATCGCCACGCCCACGGCGCCGGCCACGCTGGACAGGAGGCGGACTGGACATGGCAACGGAGAACGGATTGTACATCCTCGCCGTCGATCTCGGTACCGGCGGTCCCAAGGTCGCTCTGATCTCCACGGACGGCGACATCGTCGGCCACGAGTTTGAGAAGACGGAACTGTTCCTCCTCCCCGGCGGTGGCGCCGAACAGGACCCGGGCGACTGGTGGCGCGCCATCAGCGCCGCCGCAAAGAGACTCCTGGGCCGAGGCCTCGTCCCCTCGGAGAGCATCGTAGCGATCAGCTGCACCGCGCAATGGATGGGCACCGTCCCGGTTGACCACGATGGCAACCACCTGATGAACGCCATAATCTGGATGGACGCGCGCGGCGCGAAATACGCCAAGCGCATCACTCGCGGCTTGGTCAACGTCTCCGGCTACGGCGCGGGCAAGCTGCGGGAGTGGCTGAGGCTGACGGGCGGCGTCCCATCGCGAACGGGAAAGGACTCCCTGGGCCACATCCTCTACATCCAGAACGAGCTCCCTGAGATATACCGGCGGACGTTCAAGTTCCTTGAGCCGATGGACTATCTGAACCTGCGGCTCACGGGGAAGGCCGCCGCATCATACGATACGATCACCGGCCACTGGCTGACCGACAACCGCGATCTGTCCAACGTCACTTATGTCGACAAGCTGATCGCGTTGTCGGGCGTCGATCGCGAGAAACTGCCGGACCTCAAGCCGACCGGCGCCATACTGGGGCCGATAACGGCTGAGATCGCCAACGAGTTCGGCCTGAGCGAAAACGTCCAGGTCGTCATGGGCACCCCCGACACGGCGTCAGCGGCCGTCGGCTCAGGCGCCGTCGGCCACTTCGAGCCGCACCTCTATATAGGCACCTCGTCCTGGCTGACCTGCCACGTCCCGTTCAAGAAGACGGACGTTATCAACAACATCACGTCGCTGCCGTCCGCGATCCCGGGCCGCTACCTGGTGGCGACGGAGCAGGATATCGCCGGCGGCTGTCTGACCCTGCTCAGGGACAACATCTTCTATCCGGACGACGAGCTTTCGCAGGGCGCCGCGCCCGACGACGTTCTGGACACGTTCTGCCGGATGGCTGAGCGCGTGCCCCCGGGCAGCGACAAGCTGATCTTCACGCCCTGGCTGAACGGTGAGCGCACACCGGTGGAGGACCACCTGATCCGGGGCGGGCTCTTCAACCAGTCGCTTAGCCACACGCGGGCGCACGTCATCAGGGCGGTGTTCGAGGGCGTGGCCTACAATACGAAGTGGATGCACCAGCATGTGGAGCGCTACGTCAAGAAGCGGTTGGATGCGATCAATTTTATCGGCGGCGGCGCCAACTCCGACCTGTGGGGCCAGATTCACGCCGACGTCCTGGACCGGCGTATCCGCCGGGTCAAGCAGCCGGGCCTGGCGAACGTCCGCGGCGCCGCCCTGCTGGGCTCGCTCGCCCTGGGATACATCACGGTCGATGACATCCCCGAGCGGGTTGAGATCACCGACACCTACGATCCGAACCCGGAGAACCGGAAGGTCTACGACGAGCTGTTCGCCGAGTTCCTCAACATCTACAAGAACAACAAGCAGATGTACGCCCGCCTCAACGCCAGCGAATAAGGAGGAGACGCCATGACCCAGGAAACAGAGAAGAAGTCCGGCGACACCAGCGAAGAACGCAACGCGACGATCAAGTCGTACAGGCAGCG
>JADFRV010000235.1 GCA_022561095.1 Chloroflexota bacterium
CACGGGGCGATGGAGTTCGCCCAGTGCGCCCGCGCCTGGGGCCTGCGCCCCATCACCGGCGCCGAGATCACGCTGGCCAACGGCCACCACCTGACCCTCCTCTGCGAGACCCAGCGCGGCTACGCCAACCTCTGTCGTCTCCTCACCCACGCCCATCTGGACCACGAGCGCGGCAGGCCCTGCATCGAGCCCGAAGTCCTCGCCCAGCACACCGAGGGGCTCATCGCCCTCTCCGGCTGCCGCAGGGGCGAGGTAGCGTCGCTGGTGGCCCAGGGCCGCTACCGGGAGGCGGAGGAGGCCGCCCGCCGCTATCTGCGGTGGTTCGGCGCCACCAACTTCTTCGTTGAGCTCCAGAACAACCTCGTCCACGGTGACGCCCGCCGCAACCGCGCCCTGGCCGAGCTGGCGGAGCACCTGGGCCTGGGCACCGTCGCCACCGGCAACGTCCACTACCACGTACGGGAGCGCCACCGCCTCCAGGACGTGCTGGTGGCCATCAAGAACCGCACGACCCTGGACGCCTCCCACCGCCAGCGCCGCGAGAACTCAGAGTACTACCTGAAGCCGCCTGAAGAGATGGCCGAGTTGTTCCGCGATCACCCGGAAGCGCTAGCCAACACGGTCCGCATCGCCGAGCGCTGTCAGTTCGACCTGACCCGCGACCTGGACTATCGCTTCCCGGACTACCCAGTGCCGGAGGGCGAGACGCAGGACTCCCATCTTCGAAAGCTGTGTTACCAAGAGGCTGAACGCCGATACATGCGCGTCACTTCGGAGGTCGAGGAGCGGCTGGAGAAGGAACTGGCGCTGGTGGAGCACCACGGGCTGGCAGGGTTCTTCCTCATCCATCAGGAGATCCTCCAGCTCGCCTACCAGGTGTCCGAAGAAGTCAACGGCCGCCCCTGTCACTCGCCCCCGGGTCGGGGGCGCGGCTCCTCCGTCGGTTCGCTTATCTGCTATCTCATCGGCCTCTCCCACATCGACCCGATCAAGAACAACCTCTTCCTGGGCCGCTTCCTCAACGAGGAGATGGCCTCGGTGCCGGACATCGACCTCGACTTCCCCCGCGACATACGCGAAAAGCTGATCCTCCGCGTCTACGAGCACTTCGGTCACGAGCACGTGGGGCTGGTGGCCACCTTCCCCACCTACCGCATCCGCAGCGCCGTGAGGGAGGTAGGCAAGGCGCTCGGGCTACCACCCGCCGAGCTGGACCGGCTGGCCAAAGTGAGCGAAAGCTACGGCTCCGCCAAGTCGATCCGTGAGGAGATGGGCCGCCTGGCCCACTACCGGGATAAGTTGGGCTCCCCTCTATGGCGCCACCTTGCAGACCTAGTGGAGCAGATCGCTGGATTTCCCCGGCACATTAGCCAGCACGTAGGCGGCATGGTCATATCGTCGCGGCCCCTGGTGGAGCTGGTGCCACTGGAGCAGTCGGCCATGGAAGGGCGGGTGCTGATGCAGTGGGACAAGGACTCAGTGGACGACGCCCGCATGATCAAGATCGACTTCCTGGCCCTGGGGATGCTCTCGGCGGTGGACGAGACGCTCGACCTAATCGAAGAGCACCACGGCAAGCGCATCGACCTGTCGCGCATCGATTTCAAGGACGAGCGGGTGTACGACTCCATCTGCGCCGCCGACACGATGGGCGTCTTCCAGATCGAGTCGCGAGCTCAGATGCAGACCCTGCCCCGCACACGGCCTCAGTCGCTGGAGGACCTGACGGTGGAGGTGGCGATCATCCGGCCGGGCCCCATCGTGGGTGGCGCCGTCAACCCATACATCAACCGTCGTCTGGGGCGGGAGGAGGTCACGTACGACCATCCCTTGCTGGAGCCAGTGCTGGAGGAGACGCTGGGAGTCGTCCTCTTCCAGGAGCAGGTGCTCCAGGTGTCGATGGCCCTCGCCGGGTTCAGCGCCGGTCAGGCCGAGGGCCTGCGCCGGGCGATGAGCCGCAAGCGCTCGAAGGAGGCGATCGAGAAGCTTAGGGGCCAGTTCATCGAGGGCTGCCTCAATAACGGGGTGTCGAAACGGGTAGCGGAGAGCGCGTTCCAGAAGATCGCTGGCTTCGCCGAGTTCGGCTTCCCAAAGGCACACGCGGCGGCCTTTGGGCTGCTGGCTTACCAGACGGCCTGGCTACGCATGTACTACCCCGCGGAGTCGTTGTGTGCCCTGTTCAACGCCCAGCCGATGGGGTTCTACGGGCCGCACGTGTTGGTGAATGACGGGAAGCGCCACGGGGTTAATGTGCTGCCGCCCGATATCAACCTAAGCGGGGCGAACTGCGCCATAGAGGACGTCGCTGTGCGGATCGGTCTCCGCTACGTGAAGGGGTTGAGCGAGGCGACTGCGCAGGAGGTAGCGGAGGAGCGACAACAGAACAGGCCCTTCCGGTCGCTGTTCGATTTCCTGGAGCGCACCCGGCTCAAGCGGGAGCCGGTCGAGAACCTGATCGCTTGCGGCGCCTTCGACGACCTCGGCCTGGAGCGTCGGGAGCTGCTCTGGCAGATCGGTCTCCTTTATCGCTCCGACGGTCGCAATGGACGCGAGCGGCAGCTTGCGCTTCCCCTGCCCACCGA
Source organism: Chloroflexota bacterium (assembly GCA_022561095.1). Taxonomy (GTDB): domain Bacteria; phylum Chloroflexota; class Dehalococcoidia; order SM23-28-2; family RBG-16-64-32; genus JADFNQ01. Next base: position 2,583 of record JADFRV010000235.1, read on the forward strand.
GCAGGACATGGTGGAGCTGGCCCCGATGAGCGAGTGGGACCGCATGGTGGCGGACTACGCCATCCTGGGACTATCTCCTAACTACCATCCGATGGCATTCTTGCGGCCTCGGCTCAACGAGGGGATCGTCCCCAGTCGAATGCTGGAGTCTCTGCCTGACGGCGCGTCGATTGAAGTGGCTGGCTTGGTCGTTTGCCGGCAGCGGCCCGGCACAGCCAAGGGATTCGTGTTCATCGTGATTGAGGACGAATTCGGGCTGGTAAA
>JADFRV010000236.1 GCA_022561095.1 Chloroflexota bacterium
GGTCCAGGTAGGCGCGGGTTAGGAGACGGCAGAGGTTGGCGTAGCCTCGCTGGGTCTCACAGAGGAGGGTCAGGTGATGGCCGTTGGCCAGCGTGATCTCGGCGCCGGTGATGGGGCGCAGGCCCCAGGCGCGGGCGCACTGGGCGAACTCCATCGCCCCGTGGAGGCCATTGTGGTCGGTGAGGGCGAGGGCTTGGTACCCTAGCTCCCGTGTCCTCAGCACCAGCTCCTCAATGTGGGAGGACCCCTCGAGGAAGGAGAAGTTGGAATGGCAATGGAGTTCAGTGTATAAGGCCATGCTAGTATGCCTGCATCGCCCAGCGCTTGCTTATTAGATTCTTGTACACCGTCATCGTCTGACCAGCCTCCAGCAGCAGGTTGAAGTAAAGTCGCGAAACCGGTCGCTTCCGCCACCACTCCTCGTCGATGCGCCAAGTCTCCAGCACCTCCTTCACAACGCAACGGCCAATCGAGAGGTGGACGGCAACAGGCCCACCGTCTTTGCCGGCCTCCACTCTCAGCGGCCGGGGGCGATTCAGTGATCGAAGTCGGCGAGAGCCATCCGCCGCTCTGGAATGCGTGACCACGGCTCCACTTCCACCACCTTTCCGATGAGGTCGTCTCCATGCTGGGCACGGAGCTGTCGCACCGCCTCGGTGATCTGATCCCTCAGCTTGCCCTTCTCGTTGAACATGGTCGCTTGCTTGCCTGACTCTCCACACAGGCCTACTAGTTCGATCTCCAACTCCTCAACTGGCCGTTCCGGCGGCCTGCGTTCGACAGCACCTTTAACGGCGAACCAGGCGTCGCGGGGGTCTGCTTTGGCTTCGCGGAAGGGAACCGGGAGTTCCCATGTGCCACCCCCATCCAGGGCCGCCCGCACCACCGCCTTGCGCACCCAGCGGCCGCGGCGATCAGAGTCTCCGTAGGTCGCCTGGACCAGCCGCTCGACCCCCATAAGGATCGCTTCCAGGGTTACGGCTGGGGCGGGCATCTGTAGGCGCTTGACGATCGTCTCTTCTTTCACCCGCGGCAGCAGCGGTTCGTCGTCGATCCCGTTCGCCAGTTCCCAACAGCGCTTTCCCTCCGGGCCGAACTGCTGCTGGAATGCGCCCATAGGCATCCGGGCGATGTCACCGATGGTTTCTATGCCCAGCAGCCTCAGTCTCCAGCGCATCGACTCGCCGGCCGGGAGCTGGTCGACCGGCAGCGGCGCCATGAATGCCGCCTCTTCGCCAAGCGAGGCCGCTTTCACCAGGCCAGGCCGAGTGATGTGGGCGGCTACCCTTGCCGTGAACTTGCCATCGGCAACGCCGACAGCGGCCATGAAATTAAGCCGCCGGTGCAGCGAAGAGATGAGGCCCTCGGCGTAGGCACTGGATTCCTCCGAGAGGCCATCGAGCGAGAGGAAGGCTGTACCCAGACCCGACGCCTCGATCTCCGGGCTGTAGCTAGCGAGGAAGTCCAGCACCTCCTCAAACCGCCGCTGGTAGTGAGGGAAGTCCGGGGGCAGCACCTGCGCTCGATGGCAGAGGCCGATCGCCTCCGACATACGCATCCCGCGCCGGACGCCTGAGGTCTCGGCCCCCAGGGAGGAGTCCAACACTGCAGCGTCGCCGATGAGGATCAGGCGTGTCGTCAGGTCATTCCGGCGCTGCCGTTCGACCTCGACGGTGAAACGAGGGATATGTAGGCAAGCGATGGGCATTAGGGCGACCTCCAGGTGGAGACCAGCATAAGCACCCCCGTTCTCATCGCCAAGTGCCTGATGTCGCTGTTCACCTTCGCGCCCGCAACACTACGGTAACTTAGTGTCGATTGTCTTCAAAGGCTTGCTCTGCTGGGATGCTAGGTGGCAGCGGAACAAGCTGGGTGACGAGTCTGGCGGTGAAAATCAGGCAAAGGACGCCGCTTGTCCCAACTAAGCGTCCGCCACCACGCCATGCGCCGGCTGTATGAAGACCCGGACGTGTTCCTGGCTCAGGTGGAGGTGGACGTGGAGCGCATCAAGGGGGAAGCCACGGAGCAGGGCGACCGAGTGGCCCGTCTGGAGCAGCGCCTAGCTGGTCTGGAGCAGGAGGAGACCCGTATGCTCGAGTGGGCGCGTAAGGAGTTACATCGACGACACGCAGATGCTCCAGCAGATAAGTGTGGTCCTATATTGGGCCCTGCAGCTCATCAACCGTGATGTCGAGCGCCTTTGCAAGTCTTCGGATTGTCCTCGGTCGAGGCTGCTGCGACCCGGTTTCTAGCCTAGCCACTGTTACCGGTTGAACTCCCGCTAGCCCTGCTAGCTCTCTTTGGGAGAGCGCGCGCCTCCTGCGCCACTCTCGCAATCTCTCGTTGAACTCCTTGGAGACGAGGCTTGACACGATGCGCTAAATTATGCTATCGTGATGCTGTCGAGGCGCTGTATTAACGCTATCGTTATCAATAGAGAAATGTTCGTCATTCAAGATTCCGTCTGCGAGATCTGCGGGACCTCTCGGAACCTGGAGGTCCACCACATCGAGCCCAAGCGAATGGGCGGCTCCCGGCGTCCAGAGATCGAGGCGCGCTCCAACAAGGCGATCCTCTGCCGCTCCTGCCATAGCAAGATCACCGAGCAGCGCTGGCGCCTCGAACGAACCGATCGCCAGCTTGTGATCACCGAGGTCCCGACGGGCGAGGTGGTAGCGCGGCGCCTCTTCAATCGTGACTTCAGCGCGCCCCAGTACTTTCAAGAGCTCAACCTCCTGGAGACCCAGTTGGATGCCTTGGTTCAAGGCGTACCATACCTCACCGACGACCAGCTCGTCGACCTCTTCGGCTATCTTCGCAGCCTCGACCCGCCCA
>JADFRV010000002.1 GCA_022561095.1 Chloroflexota bacterium
CTCCGAGCGGTTCCTCGTTGACATCCTCGGTCTGGGCTGGGCGGAGGCGCACGAGGAGGCGCATCGGTTCGAGCATGCCATTTCGCCGCGCGTGGATGAGCGCATCTTCGCCCTCCTCAACCACCCGACGACCTGCCCCCACGGCAGCCCCATCCCCGGCACGGGCGCCAAGCTGGACCCCAACCTCGTGCCCATGAACGGACTGAAGAAGGGAGATAAGGCCACGGTGCGCTTCATCTCCGAGGAGCTGGAGGAGGACCTGGAGCTTCTGCGCTACCTGGAGCGGGGAAACGTCAAGCCGGGCCGGGAGATCACGGTGCAGGAGATGGTGCCCTCCACCGGGGTGGTGGTGATCGATACCGGCGGCCAGAGCGTCTCCCTGGGGCTGGCGGTGGCGGCGAAGATCCGCGTCGAGACCTCGCGGCGGTCGGCGAAGGCCGGCGCCGGGGCGTAGGTTTCAGGGCTCACAACCTGATTTCGCCCTCGATCACCGTAACGGCGTGGCCGCCGATCTCGATTCCGCGGCCGTCATTGAATACTCTCACGAAGACCTTGCCGTCACGCCCCATCTCGGTCCCCTGGCTGGCCACGTACTCGTCGCCGATATCCTTCAGCATCCCTGTCTTGGAAAGGTATGCGGCCACGGTGGCGTTGCCGCTTCCACAGACAGGATCCTCGAGGATGCCTTCGGCCGGCGCGAAGGATCGGACGTGTACTGCCGCGCCGTCGCCGGACTCGAGGCCAAAGACGGTTACACCGACCACGCTCAAGTCATGGCTCAGTTTGGCGACGGCGGCCATGTCTGGCTCGAGGCGACGAAGCGACTCTACGTCTTCCATGAGAGCGACGAGCCAGATGGCGCCGACATCGATCGCCATGGGCGCGGGCCGCCTCGCGATGGGCGCGCCGAGCGCCGCCGAGATGGCGTCCGCCGACGCCTCGTGGGTGCCCACTACCTTCGCCTCGGGGACGCGTACGAAGATGCGCCTGTCCTCGCCTGTACTCTCCATTGTCAAGGGCAGCACTCCCGCCAGACACTCTTGGCGGATGCTTCTGGATTCGGAAGGCAGGATGCCGCTTTCCAGGACGGCGTGGGCGGAGCCGACGGTGGGGTGGCCGGCGAACGGCAGCTCTTGGCCGGGCGTGAAGATGCGCAGCCGGTAGTCTGCGTCTGCGGTCGGCTTCAGCACAAACGTCGTCTCTGAGAGGTTGGTCCAGGAGGCTATGCGCTGCATCTGTGCGGGGTCGATGTCGTCTGCGTCCAGCACCACGGCTACTGGATTGCCGAAGAAGGGCCGGCCGGTGAACACGTCTACCTGCTTGAACCTGTAGGTGGGCATAGTGCGGCCTTTCGAACTAATTGAGCGCTTTGATTGTACTAACGAGGGTCTTCAGAAAACGTCACGGGGGCGCCGCTCGCGAAATCAGGCGTTGCGCCGAACCGTCTAGCGCTTGGCCAGCTCCGGACGGCCGGACCAGGTCCAGGCGAGGTTGGTGCGGGAGACGCCCAGGAGCATGCCGTGCAGCGCCGTGGGGTGGATGAACAACCCCTCAGGGTTGGGGTCGTTGGTGCGACCGGCGTAGCGACCGCCCCGCGCCTCAAGTGCCCTCTGAATCGCCGCCACGTCGTCCGTCTCCACATAACCCATGTATATGCTCTGGCCGCGCCTGGCGTGGAAGCGGCCCATGGCCCGCGACGGCTCCGTGGGCTGGGACAGCTCTATACGGTCTAGCTGTTGCGGCGGGTTGAACAGCGTGAGCTGGCCGGTGTAGCCGTACTGCTCGCTCTCGATGGGAGAGAAGTTGGAGTCGTCAAGCCCGAAAATATCGGCGTAGAACGCCGCCGCCCGCTGGTGGTCGTCCACGAGGTTCGTCACCTCGTACAGCCACTTGACGAGGCCCACGGGCGAGCGCTCCTCGTGCGGCGATAGGACGATGTTCATCCCCGGCGTCTGGTCCGAGGCCCCGCCTGCCGGACGGGCAGGGATGAACAGCCGCCCGTCCTCCCCGCTGTGGGTTATGCCTCGCTCGGAGAGGCGGCGGCCGAGGGTGGAGAGATCGGTGGTGGAGAAGCCGACGCCCAGGATGCCCTCACCCCAGCGCTCCAGATGCGTTGCGACCGGGCCTTCGCCGGCCGGCTCCAGCAGATCGAACTCGGAGATGCCCGCCTGCACTACCGTTCGCCGCGCCGCCAGGAGCTTGCTGGTGTCATCGCGAACGGGCTCGGCGCCGAGGATGGCGCGGAACGTGTCCGCTGCCACCGCGCGGTCGCGGACGGCGAGAAGCATCCGGTCGACGTGTTTGAGCATGGCGGCGCCTCCTCATAGGTGCATGTGACGCTGGCACGGCGATTCTAGCATAAGTTTGATCTTTTCAAGCAGAAACTGTCTCCCTATCATTGAGGTCGATCCTGGAAGGAGGCTCCAATGACCACCACCACCGACACTGTGCTCCTCGACGTCGCCGAGCACGTCGCGACCGTGACGTTGAACCGCCCCGAAAAGCTCAACGCCCTTAGCGGAGAGCTGATGGACGGGTTGACCCCCACCATCGAAGGAGTGGCGGAAGACAGCGAGGTGCGCTGTGTGGTGGTCACCGGCGCCGGCCGCGGCTTCTGCGCCGGCGGAGACATCGCCGGTATGGCCTCCGGCGAGGCGGTGCCGAACGAGAGCCCAATCGCCCATCTCCGCCGCCGTGAGGAGGTCTCCCGGCTGCTGCACGAGATGCCCAAGCCGACGATCGCCATGATCAACGGCCCGGCGGCCGGCGCGGGGCTGAGCATCGCTCTCGCCTGCGACATCCGCATCGCCGGGGAGAGCGCGCGTATGGGCACCGCCTTCGTGCGGGTCGGCTTCTCCGGCGATTACGGGGGCACCTGGATGCTCCAGCGGCTGGTTGGGACGGCCAAGGCCCGCGAGCTCTACTTCACCGGCGACCTGATCGACGCGCGAGAGGCGGAGCGCATTGGACTGGTGAACCGCACCGTGCCCGACGATCAGCTGGCCGGCGAGACGCGCGCCCTGGCCGAGCGCATCGCCAAGGGGCCGCCTATCGCCCTCGCTCGCATGAAGCAGAACATGAACCTGGGCCTGCACTCTGACTACGCTACTCTGTTGGACGCGGAGGCGGAGGGGATGGTAATGACCGGCGCCACGGAGGACAGCAGGGAGGCGCTAAAGGCGTTCCTGGAGAAGAGGACGCCCACGTTCCACGGGCGGTAAGAGGCTAATGCTCGTTCAGGGCGTCGATGAAGCGGCGCAGGCGGCCGTAGCTGCGCTGGTTGAAGTCCAGCGCTAGCCGTGCCAGTTCGGGGAAGTCGCCTTCCTCAACCTCAGCCTCGGACGGCTCCACCGCTCTCAGCGTACCGGAGCGCAGGATATCGGCGAACTCCTCCGCGAGGCGGGCCAGGGCGCGCTCGTCGGGGAGGCGCTGGAGGCGCAGGACGAGGACGCCGTCGACGTAGCGCTGGGAGTGGTAGTTGCGGTAGAACCCCTCGATCTCAGCCACGGCGGATTTGATGCTATCCGTGATGTGGACCAGGTCCATGTCCTCGGGCGAGATGAGGCCCTGGCCGGCGAGATGACCTTCTATGAACCGCCGCCAATCGGACCAGTACCGCCCGCCTTCCGCCTCCATCAGGACCACGGGGTGCAGATCGCTCTTGCCCGTCTGCATCAAGGTCAGCAGCTCGAACGTCTCGTCCAGGGTGCCGAAGCCTCCCGGGAACAGGGCGAAGGCATGCGACTCCTTGAGGAAGGTTACCTTGCGGGTGAAGAAGTACTTGAAGTTGATCAGCTTGGGGTCGCCCTCAATGACTACGTTGGGCTCTATGTCCATAGGCAAGCGGATATTGGCGCCGAAGCTGCGCTCTGCGCCCGCGCCCTCGTGTCCGGCCTCCATGATCCCCGGCCCGGCGCCGGTGATCACCATCCACCCCCGCTCCGCGATCTCCTCGGCGAACATGCGGGCGCACTGATAGTTCGGGTCCTCCGGGTCGGACCTTGAGGAGCCGAAGATACTGACCTTGCGCACGCCCCGGTACTGCTTGAACACCTTGAAGGCGTAGGCGAACTCCTTCAGCGCCGCGTTCACCAGCTTCATCTCACCGCGGTCGGAGCGGTCACGGGCGACGCGAAAGCAAGCGGTGATCATCTCCGCTACCAGATCGCTATCGTTAGATATGCCGCTGGCCTCGACCAGCTTCGCGATGTTGGTGTCCAGCTCCTTGTCGCCGGTGCGGTAACGGCGGCGAGTACGTTCGGCCCTTTCTGTCATAGCGTCTTCAGTCTATCACCAGCCGGCGGCCGGGACGCTATTATGAAGACATGCCGCGCACGATTCTGCATGCTGACCTGGACGCCTTCTACGCCTCGGTGGAGCAGTTGGACAGGCCGGAGCTGCGGGGCAGGCCGGTGGTGGTGGGAGCGCCGCCGCAGGCGCGCGGGGTTGTGGCCGCAGCCTCCTACGAGGCACGCCGCTTCGGTATCCACTCCGCCATGCCCATGAGCCGCGCTCTCCGCCTCTGCCCGCAGGCGGTGCAGGTGGCGCCTCGCTTCGACCGCTACGGTGAGGTCTCCCGCAGAGTGATGGCGATCTTCCGCGAGGTGACGCCGCTGGTGGAGCCGCTTTCGCTGGACGAGGCGTTTCTGGACGCCACGGAACAGGTTGGGGCGCATGGCGGCCCCGAAGCGCTGGCCCGCGAGATCAAGCGCCGGGTGAAGGAGGAGACAGGTCTCACGGCGTCCATCGGCGTGGGCACGAACAAGACGGTCGCCAAGATCGCCTCGGAGATGGAGAAGCCGGACGGGCTGGTGGTGGTGTCGCCGGGGGAGGAGGCGTCGTTCCTGGCGCCCCTGCCGGTGCGCTCCCTATGGGGTGTCGGTCCCAAGGCGGAGGAAGCGCTTCTCCAGATGGGGATGCACACTATCGGCGAGCTGGCGCGGGCCGGTGAGGCCGCGCTTGTCGAGCGCTTCGGCGTTCGCGGCCAGTGGTTCCGCCGTATGGCTAACGGCCTGGACGATCGGCCTGTGGAGACCGAACAGGAGCGCAAGTCCGTGGGCGCCGAGACCACCTTCCCCCGCGACCTGGCCGACGGTCCGGAGCTGCGTGAGATTCTGAGCCGGGTGGCGGAGGAGGTGGCGAGACGGCTGCGAGAGAAAGGGGTTAGGGCGAGCACGGTGGTCCTTAAGCTGCGCTATAGCGACTTCCGCACAATCACTCGTCAGGCCAGCCTGGCGGAGGGGGTGGATAGCGCGCGTGAGCTGGTCACCGTGGCGGGCGCGCTGCTGGACAAGACGGCCGAGGCCGGCCAGCGGTTTCGGCTGCTGGGGATACACGGGACTAATCTCCAGGCGCCTGGCCCCGCTTCGGGCGGACAGCTTGGCCTGTGGGGGCGATAAGGGAAGGTTGGCTACGCGGATACGAGGGGTTGCTTGAGATGTGGAACGGAGACGGTGATCAGACGGCGGGCTCCGGCGTCCGCTCCGCCTGGGGCTTCGCAGCCGGCACCTGGATCGTCTCCAGGAACACGCGCACCACCGTCGGGTCCCACTGGCTGCCGGCGCCGTCCTTAAGGATCTCGATCGCGGCCTCGTGTGGCATCGCCTGCCGGTAGAGTCGGTCGGTGGTCATCGCATCGTAGGCGTCGGCGACGGCGACGATGCGCGCACCTGTAGGGGTGCGCTCGCCGCGGAGGCCGTCTGGATAGCCCTGGCCGTCCCAGCGCTCGTGGTGATGGTAGACGATCGGGTAGACGTTCATCAGGAAGGGCACCCGCTTGCAAATCTGGCCGCCGCTATAGCAGTGTTGCTTGACGATGGCGAACTCGTCCGGTGTGAGCTTGCCCGGCTTCTTCAGGATGGCGTCCGGCACGACGATCTTGCCCACGTCGTGGAGCGCCGCCCCCATCCGCACGACCTCGATCTCCTGCTGAGGTAGGGCTAGCTTGGTGGCTATGTGGGAGGCGTGCTCGGCGAGACGGTGGCAGTGGCCGCCGGTGTAGGGGTCGCGGCTCTCGATCGCCTCGGTGAGCGCCAGCGCCGTATCGAAGGCGAAGCGGGTCAGGCTCTCCCTCTGCCGCACGCTGCGGATCGCCAGCTCCGTCTGGCGGGCCAGCCGTTCCAGGCGGGTGAGCTCGTCGGGGGCGAATTGGCGCTCCCTTTCGTAGCAGATCACAAGGGCGGCGGCGACTCCCTCGTCGAACTCCAGGGGAGCGGCGGCGGCGGACCGGTATCCCATAGTTTGGGCGAACTCGCGCAGGCTGTCATAGCGCGGGTCATCGAGGACGTTGCTGGAGGTGGCGATACGGCGGTGAAGGATAGCCCAACCGGAGACACCTTCACCGCGGGGAGCGCCGTTGGGAAACAGACGGAGGAAGTCTTCCGTCTCGAACCCGTGGGCGGCGTAGGGTCGCTCGCCGCTGGCAGGGTCGGACACCACGAGGCTGCAAAGCTTGGCGCCCGTGAGCTCTGCCACGCGGTGGGTGATCTCCCGGAGCACCTCCGTCTCATCGTCGCCGGCCATGATGGTGCTGTGGATGACGCTCAACGTCTCCAGCTCATGCTGGCGTATATCGTTGTGGGCCTGCACGTCCAGCAGGTGTTCTACGGTGTTATCGAGCTTGTCGCGCTGTGTCTTGATGTTCGCCCACTGGTTTATGGTGACGGTGAGGAAGAGGTAGACGGCAGGCCATCCCAGCCAGAACACCGGCATCACTGATTCGTTCATCTGGACGCCGAAGACGCCCATCGCCGGGCTGCTGGCCACGGAGGCCAGTATCGCTACGGAGAGGGAGTAGGGCAGGGGGTGGCGGAAAGCGAGGAAGATGATGGGCGCGAAGAACGCCGTAGTGAACACGCTAGGGATGAGGCCATCGTTGATGACCAGGAACGCGATCACGATCGTGGCCGTGAGGGCCAGCGTCAGATCGAGTATGGGCTTACGGTTCTGCGCCGCCAAAAGGTTCATAGACTAGCTTCGAGGTGGGCCATCACATCAACAACTGGTGCTAGAACTACAGTACATAAGTTAGGACGGGTCTATCTGGAAAGCGTTGCAGAGTCAGCTGCGGGGTTAAGTAACAGTTAAGGTGAATACGGCCGCTAGTCGGCCATCGAGTAGCCGCCGTTGACGCTTAGCACCTGGCCGGTGATCCACTCGGCCCGCTGCGAGGCGAGGAAGGCGACGGCGTTGGCGATGTCGGCCGGCTGGCCGAGCCGGCTCAGCCCCTTGGCCAGCGGATACTGGCGCATGATTCGTTCTCCCTGGGCCTGGAGCCAGGCCTGGGTCGCCTCCGTCGCCGTTGTGGCGGGGGAGATGCAGTTCACGGTGATGCAGTAGCGGCCGACCTCCTTGGCGAGCGCTTTGCTGAACCCCACGACGCCTGCCTTCGCCATCGAGTAGGCTACCAGGCGTGGCTCGCCCACGCGGCCGGCGTCGGAGATGATGCTGATGATCCGTCCCCAGCGCCGCTCCGACATCCCTTCGATCACTGCTCGGGAGCAGTTGAGCACGCCGTGCGTGATCAGCCCCATGCTGCGCTCCCACTGAGCGCGATCGGACTGGGAGAAGAACTGTCCGGCGGCGGCAGAGACGTCCTCGGGGTCGGTGATCACGGGGATGCCCGCGTTGTTCACCAGGACGTCCAGGGAGCCCCACTCGTCGCTGACGCGCTTCACCATGGCGGCCACGGACTCCTGGTCGGTCACGTCGGCCAGGACACCCATCGCCTGTCCGCCCGCCTGGCTGATCTCCTGGGCGACGGCGTCCGCCCGCTCCTGAAACAGGTCGTTGACCGCCACCTTCGCACCTTCTTCGGCCAGCGTCAGGCAGATCTGCCGGCCGATGCCGCGGCCGGCGCCGGTCACCAGAGCGACACGGTCCTTAATCCCCAAGTCCATCGGGCTAACCTCCTCCGGTGTGAAACCCGGGGGTAGTATAGCGAAACATCGATGCCGGGGAAACGACGCCTCCCGCCACCTCGGCGCGTTATAATACGGCCACCGATGGCCGCACGGATGAAAAGCAGAGGCATATTCAGTAGATGACCGTACGCGTTGGTATCGTCGGTTCGGGGTTCGCGGCCAGCCTGCACGCGCAGGGGCTGAGACAGGTGCCGGGCGCGGAGATCGTGGCCGCCGCCTCCCCCAACGCCGAGCACGCCTGGGTGTTCGCCCGCAGCTTCGGTATCTCGCATACCTTCATCGACTACAAGGACATGCTGCGGGGCGACCTTGTCGATGCCATCACCGTCGCCTGCCCTAACGACCTGCACCACGAGGTGACCCAGGCAGCGGCGGCCGCCGGCAAGCACGTGCTGGTGAACAAGCCGATGGCGCTGAACCTTTCGCAGTGCGACAGCATGATACGGGCCTGCCGCGAGGCGGGGGTGATCCTGATGTACGGCGAGAACTTGTGCTTCGCCCCCAAGTACGTGCGGGCGAAGCAGCTGGCGGACGAGGGCGCATTGGGCGACGTCTACTACGTGCGGCAGTTAGAGAGCCACGAAGGCCCGCATTCGGACTGGCTCTGGGATGTGGAGCGCTGCGGCGGCGGCGTGCTCATGGACCTGGGCTGTCACTCCATCGCCTTCTGCCGCTGGGTGTTCGGCGACGCCCCGGTGGAGAGCGTCTCCGCTGAGCTGGGCCGCTTCGTCCATGGGGGGCGGACGAAGGGCGAGGACCACTCGCTGTTGACGATGAGGTTCGCCGGCGGCGGCATCGGCGTGGCCGAGAACTCCTGGGCGCGCGCTGCCGGCGCCGACGACCGCGCCGAGATCTACGGCTCCAAGGGGCTAACGGTGGCCGATCTGGCCCGCGGTTCCGCCCTCAGCACCTACAGCGAGCCCGGCTACGGCTACGCCATCGAGCAGGGGCCGGGGACGAAGGGCTGGAGCTGGACGGCGCTGGAGGAGGCCTGGAGCGATGGCTACGTGCAGGAGATGGCCCACTTTGTGGAGTGCGTGCAGGAGGGCGGTCAGCCCGCCCTCAGCGGCGAGGACGGCCGCGCCGTGCTGGAGATCATCTGCGCCGCTTACAAGTCGGCAGGCACGGGCCAGCGGGTGCGGCTGCCGTTCCAGACGGACGCCCGAAGGCCTATCGATCTGTGGCTGGAGAAGTGAGGCGCTAGCCGGCCTGGAGCGCCCTCTCCATCTCCGCCTCGGAGTGAGCGCGCAGCGTCTCGCTGTGCACGTTCCCGGTGGCGGCGATGTTGAACAGGCCGGCCAGCATCGCGTCCTCGCTGGGCGCGTCCACGATGGAGACGATGTCGTAACGCCCCTGCGTCCAGTAGGTGCCGACGACCTTGAAGCCGCGCTTCTCGTTCTCGGCTCGGACCTCGCGGGCGCGCTTCACGGTATCCTTGATGTTCTTCAGCCCCTGGTCGCTGAACTTGTACAGCACTACGTAGGTGGGCATGAGTACCTCCTTTCGAAAAGCGGACCACGGGATGCATGCGTATTCTATGGCATCGCTCCAGATTTCGGAAGCCGTACGTTCGCTATCGTTCCACCGCTCGCTCGATGGAGGCACAGAGTTGCTCGCAAGTAGCTGCGATACAATTAGACCGTGACTACGGAAACGGCCCTGCCGGCCCACGAAATCAGCGCGGCCACGAGCGACGACCTGCCGTTCATCCGCGATACGGTGGCGCGCCTGGGCCTGGACGGGGAGCGGCTGGAGCCGCAGCAGTTCATCGTCGTGCGGCGCGAAGGCGCCGGCATCATCGCCTTCGGGCGCATCAAGCCCTACCAGGAGACGTACGAGCTGGGGTGCGTCGCCGTCGTCGAGGGGGAGAGGGGCCGGGGTTGGGGTGAGCTGGTAGTCCGGGAGCTGATCAACCGCTTTCCCCAGGACGAGGCGTACGTGACGACCGACCTGCCGGAGTACTTTGAGAGGCTGGGGTTCCTGCGCACGGAGATCTTGCCTCGCGAGCTGGACGAGAAGCTAGGCCGCGCCCGCCGAGTGGACCATCCGGACGCCGTGGGGATGGTCTACGATCGGCGCGTTCGGGAGATACCCACACTGGCGGATGTCTACCGCGCCAAGCATGCCATCGAACCGTATCTGAAGCGAACGCCGCTCGTGCACAACCCGTACCTGTCGCGGCTGTTGGGCTGCGATGCGTACCTCAAGCTGGAGAACCTGCAGCCCATCGGTGTGTTCAAGGTTCGGGGCGGGGTGAACCTGGCGGCTTCTCTGCCGGAGGCCGACCGTCGGCGTGGCATCGTGGGCGCGTCCACCGGCAACCACGGCCAGTCGCTGGCCTACGCCGCCAAGCTGGTGGGGATGCGCTGCGTCATCGCCATGCCGGTGGAGTCGAACCCCCTGAAGGTGGAATCGATGCGCGTTCTGGGCGCCGAGGTTGAGTTCCACGGTGGCGATTTTGAGGAGGCGCGGCTCTGGGCGGAGGAGTTCGCCCGCCGCGAGGGGATGCGCTACGTTCACCACGTTAACGCGCCGGAGCTGATGGCCGGGGTGGCTACCGTTAGCCTGGAGATCGTGGAGGATTTGCCGGATGTGGACGCCATCATTACGCCCATCGGCGGCGGCAGCGGCGTTATCGGCCATTGCATTGTCGCCAAGGCGCTGCGGCCGGGCGTTCAGGTCATTGGCGTCCAGGCGGAGGGAGCGCCCTCAGTGTATCGCTCATGGAAGGAGCGCAGGCTCCAGAATGCGCCCATCGACACGATCGCCGAGGGGCTGGCCACAGGGACGCCGTTCTTCTCGCCGGTCCGCACGTTCATCGACCAGCTGGACGATATGCTGCTGGTGAGCGACGACGAGATGCGGGACGCGATCGCGCTGCTGCTACGCTCGGCGCGTCAGCTGGCAGAGCCGTCGGGGGCGGCTTCAACGGCGGCGGCGCTGAAGCTGGCCGAGCGGCTAAAGGGGAAGAAGGTAGCGCTGGTCCTCAGCGGCGGCAACCTGCCTAACGAGGAGCTGCGCCGTATTCTCATCGGGCGCAAGGGGTGAACTGGGGCGCACGTGGGAGCGGAACGGAAACAGCACCGCCGACTAAAGTTGGCGGCATGGAAGATGGGAGCCGCGTACTTCAGTGCGCGGGGTTAGGTAGAACCGCATCGACGCAGACAGCATGCGGAGCAATCGGTCATTCTGAGGAGCGCAGCGACGAGGAATCTCGTTCTTTTTCGCTGCCGTCGCGAGATTCTTTATCCGCCTCCGGCGGACTCAGAATGACGGGCTAGTCTCCAGCGGCGGACGGGCTGCGCTTGCCGGATCCGGTCGCGGCGGACGAAGCCTCGCCGTTGCCGCGACTAGACTCGTCGTCGAGTAGGCCTCGCTTCTCCGCCACCAGAAACGCTCGCACCACTTCGGGGTCGAACTGACTGTTAGCGTTACGGACGATCTCTTCGACCGCCTTCCGATGCGGCAGCGTCTTGCGATAGGGCCGGTGGGAGGTCATGGCTTCGTAGGCGTCTACAACGGCGAATATGCGGGCGCCCAGAGGGATCTCTTCGCTCTTCAGGCCGCGAGGGTAGCCGCGACCGTCGTAGCGCTCGTGGTGAGCGTGGATAACCTCCGCGGCGTCGCGCAGGAAGTCGATCTCGTTGATGATCTGGTGGCCCAGCTCCGGGTGACGTTTCATCTCCACCCAATCGGAGTCGTCCAGCGGTCCGGGCTTGGCGAGGACGGCGTCGGCGACGCCGATCTTGCCGATATCGTGGAGGATCGTCGCCTTTTCGATCTGGCGCACCTGTTCCTTGCGCAGCCCCATCTGCCAGGCCACGACGGAAGCGATCTCGGCGACGCGCCGGGCGCGGCTCTGGGTTACGTTGTCATGCAGGTCCAAGGCGGCGCAGAGGACGGCAACAATTGAGTTGTAGCGGGACTTTAGACCGTCCATGCGGGTCTGCAGGTTGGCCTCCTGATGGCTAATAGTATTTGACCTGCGACGGACGAGGATTACCAGAACCAGATAGAGGGCCCCTAAGACAGCGGCCATTGAGATGAAGACGCTCCTCTCAATGTCCGTTATCTGATTGGCGATGGGGGTGAAGTCACGGTACACCTCCGCCACGCCTATGGCTTGGGCGGAGTCGATTTCTGTAAGGGGTACGCCTATCCGGGCTAACTCAGTGTAAGACTCCAGGCCGGGCTCTCCCAGCGAGGAGGGCTTCCCTGTCTCACTGACGACCTCGCCCTGAAGCGCGGCCTGGGTTGGGACGCGCTCAACAAGCGTCTCGCCGGAGGCTGCCTGGGCGCTGGAGTAGACGAGGACGCCGTCGCCGTTGAAGACGTTGAGGCGCACCGTACGCGAGCTGAGGACTCCTAGCTGGACCGCAGTGTCAAAAGCGGCCAGATCAGTGCCCTCTAGCGGCGCAGCCAGCATCTCCGGGCTCAGGTTACTGGTGATGTACGGCCCTACCAACTCGGTCACCTCGGTCTCCGAGTCGTTCAGAGCCGTGGCTCGGATGTCGGACGCGAGGAAGCGGGTGACAGCGAAGCCGGCGGCAAGGACGAGTACGAGGGCAAACAGCGCGAACAAGACCGTGAACTCCAGGAGGAGTGTTCTCTTGCGGCCCCGAGCTGCCGACCTACTGACGCCAGCTAGCGCCGCCAGCTTGCCTATCATTGCCTGTGCTGCCATCGCTTTTCTCTCTTCGCTAATTCCAGGTGAGATCCTCGGGACCGGGATCATCCGTAAGTGATTGCTGAGGCACGGACGTTGCCGATTGTGGCAGGCGCCGCCCGACCTTGTTGGCGTACATATCGGCGTCAGCCCAGTGCATCATCTCGTCCACGTCTTCGCCGCCCCAGGGGTACCCGGAGACGCCGATGGAGACGTTGAGCAGTACGCGCAGACCTTCGTGCTCGTACATGGGGGTCTCCTCCAGCTCTTCCCAGAGGCGCTGAGCCAGAGCGTACGCCCCGCGCTTGTCCGTGTCCGGCATGAGCACTGCGAACTCGTCGCCGCCCAGACGGGCGGGAACATCGTGGTTACGGATGTGCTTGTTGATAACCTTGGCCAGATTGGCGATTACGATATCGCCCACAGCATGGCCGTACTCGTCGTTGATCTTCTTTAATCCGTCGATGTCCAGGGCTACGAGAGCCAGCGTTTGATTGCTGGTGCGGGCGCGGGCCAACCCCTCTTGAAAGCGTTCGTAGAAGTAGCGCCGGTTGTAAAGCTCCGTCAGCTCGTCGTGCGATGCCATCTTCTCAAGCTCTATCGAGCGCAGGATGAGTCGCCCTTGGTATCCACGCAGTAGGTCCACGTGCGTAATATGTATATAGCGGGCAGAGGCGCTCCCAAACAGGATAGGCAGGCAGACAAGTATGGGGTAGATGATGTACTGCCATAGCTGGACGGCCTCTGTGAGTATGAAGAAGGTTGCGGCCAATCCCGCCAGAGCGAGCGCAATGAAGATGCTCACCCAGGCGATGCGGCCGATCCGCTCCTCGTCCCGTGCCAGCGGCTCTTCCGATGATACCTCTGCCCCGAGCTGTGTTATCGTGTTCATCCTACGCCTTAATGTGGATTGCCTTCGCCATCCCTACTCTTCACCCTTTCGAGTGAGTCGCCATTTTCGGTAGCTTGGGATTGACTGAACCGCAACCGAATAACGTTCATTTCATAAGGTAAGACGCGCCCCTTGGGGGGTAGTTACAGGAACGGCCGCTACTTTAGCGGGCGATTACGTTAAATACGATGCGGGCTAGCCTTGCGTCCTCTGGGGTGAGCCCGCCGCCTGCCCGCCCCCCACCCAGGGCAGGACGATCTGGGGTAGCTCCGTCACCGAAGGCTGTGAGCATACGCGTAGCGGATGCAGGTTGGCGGGGCTATAATACACGAGCGACGCCGAGTCCGTCCCAGATCGCTATCTGATGGAGACCGCCGTGGAGCGTAGCCTGCGCCTTGAGGGACACATATCGGCGGAGGAGGTCCGCCGCAGCCCGTACCTCTACCTGCCGGTCCCCGTGCCGCCTCGCGCCTCACGGCTGCATGTCGCATACGAGTACTCGGATCCCGTGACCGCGCCCTTCGGCCTGGGCCCCGGTAACACCGTCGATATCGGCATCTTCGACCCCCGCGGCCACGACTTCATCGACGCCGTCGGCTTCCGCGGCTGGAGCGGCAGCGCCAAGCGCGAGTTCTTCATCGCCCCTCACGAGGCGACCCCCGGCTACATCCGGGGGCCGCTGTTCCCCGGCGACTGGCACGTTCTCCTGGGAATCGAGAAGGCGAACCCGGAGGGCGTGCGCTACGACGTGACGGTAAGCCTGACGCTGGACGAAGATGACCCACCCACGGCGGAGACGCCGGCTGCGCCGCCGGCACAGCCAGCGACTAAAGCTAAAGGCCGCAGCCGTTGGGTGAAGGGGGATCTCCACTGCCACACCGTCCACTCAGACGGGCTTAACACGGTGGACGAGATCGTGACCAACGCCATCGAGCGTGGCCTTGATTTTCTGGCGGTGACTGACCACAACACTAACACCCACCACGAGGATCTGGCGCGGCTCGGCCACTTGCCGATCACCCTCATCCCCGGCGAGGAGGTGACCACGTACTGGGGCCACGCCAACATGTGGGGCCTGCGGGAGTGGGTCGACTTTCGCTGCGCGGACTCGGAGTCTATGCAGGCGGTGCAGAGGTTCGTGCTTCATAGAGGCGGCCTCATCTCCATGAACCACCCCAAGAGCGTGGGCCCGCCCTGGCTGTTTGAGGGCTGGAACGGCTACCCCTGTATGGAGGTGTGGCAGGCGCCCTGGCGCTTCTACAACTGGGAGTCTCTGGAGCGCTGGGATACCCTCCTGCGCGGCGGCGAGCGCGTCATCGCCGTGGGCGGCTCCGACGTCCACTCCATCCCGCCGAAGCCGCCGCTGCACCCGCACGGCCTGGGCAACCCCTGCACTTGGGTCTATGCCGAGGGCGGCCCATCCGAGGAGGGTATCCTGGAAGGCATCCGCGAGGGTCAGGTGTTCATCACGGATGACCCCAACGGCGCCCAGCTCGTCCTGACGGCGGACGCCGACGGCGACGGCAAGTTTGAGGCGATGATGGGTGACACGGTTGAAGCGGCCGAGGGGCGGCGCGTCTCCTTTCGTGTCTGGACGAACGGCGGCAGCGACCGTCGGCTGTGGATCATCTGCGACGGCCTCCCCCTGGATGTGATACCGCTGGACGGCCCGGAGGCGACGCATTCGTTCTCGCTGGAGCTCTCCGGTCGCAGCTATGTGAGGGCGGAGCTTCGGGGCTTCCGCGGCCGGCCGGAACGGGGCGAGGTGGTGTGGGCGATGACGAACCCGATCTGGCTGAAAGCCCTGGCAGCCAGCTGAGAAGGAGGTAGGCCTGGCACTCAGACTCTATCGCGTGATTCTCCCTGTTTCCGACATTGAAGGCGCAGCCAAGTTCTACCGTCGTCTGCTCGGCTTCGAAGGCGAGCGAGTATCGAGCAATCGCCATTATTTCGACTGTGGCGGGACGGTACTGGCCTGCGTCGACCCAGCAGACGAGGGGCTGGAGTTCAGACCCAACCTCGATCACGTATATTTCGCGGTCGACGATATCGAGGCTGTCTTCGAGCGGGCGAAGGAGGCCGCGTGCAGCTGGCTGGAAGACGAGATCAGCAGCCGCCCTTGGGGTGAACGGTCGTTCTACGCCAAGGACCCGTTTGGCAACCCGATCTGCTTCGTCGATGAGAGTACCGTATTCACGGGTGGCCGGTTCGTTCCATGACAAGCGCGGCCCGCGCGGGCTGAAATGCGGATTCTTTTCTTTCAGGGGTTCGTCTCGCCGGATATGGAGCACGAGGCCAGCGACGCCATCGGCTACGGCATCACCTCGGCCGAGGCGATCGTTGCGGGGCTGTCGGCGCGCGGAATCGACGTTGTGCGGGTGCAGCCGCGTTCGCCCCCGTCGTTCGACCAGGAGAGGCGGCGGCTCTCCTGGATCCTGGACGGCTACAAGGCCCTCCTCGATCTCGACCTCCAGGCGTTCGACCTGATCTTCATCTTCCACAGCCTCCACCAGTTCCCCGCTGAGGTGCGGCGAATCCTCTTCGACCTGCAGGTCTCCGTGCCTCTGATCGGGTATAGCCATGGCAGCCACTGGGACCCCACCGACACGTTCCGCTTCATCCACTATCCGGATATGGAGGTGGTTGACCTCGCAAACCTTCTTTCGCTTGACCGCGTGCTGTTGCCGTCGGAGTTCGCTCGGGGAGTGATCCTGGAGCACGTCGCAGCCTGGCAGCCGGAGGCGGCGCGGAAGCTGGAGGCGAAGCTGGCGGTGGTAGGGTTGCCCATCGACACCCATCGTCTGGACCGCTGCCGCATGGGGGAGGGGTTCGAGCGGCCGACGCTCGTCTTCAATCATTCGCTGATCCCGAGCAAGCAGCCTGAGCTGTTCGCGGAGGTGGCGGCGCGGGCACTGGAAAGGCACGAGGTCAACGTAGTCGTTACCCGGCACGTAGAGGACGAGGCGTTGGAGGGGCTGTTCCGGGAGCTTCAGGCCCGCTTCCCGGAGCGGCTCATCATGGGTAACACCTACCCCATAGATACGTACTTTCGCACTCTGTGGAAGGCCGACCTGCAGGTATCGATGGCTACTCACGAGCACCTAGGTATCGCCACCCTGGAGGCGATGTACACCCACAACTGCTGCCTCCTCCCCAACCGCTGTAGCTACCCCGAGATCACCGGTGGCTACGAAGACATCCTTTACTCGTCTACGGTGGAGCTGGAGGAGAAGCTTGACTACTATGTGGAGAACCGCAGCGCCCGAGAGGAAGCGGCCGCGACGCTCCACGAGCGGAGCCTCCGTTACACGCCGGAGGAGGTCGTCCCCCGGCTCATGGCGGTCTTCTCGGAGCTGGCCGACGAATAGATCGGATGCAGTTCGGGGGGTTTCCGGCTGCATCCCAACACCTTGGAAATAAACTGGGGGAAGCTTGTACAATGGGGTCGTCTTCCGCCGCTAAGCCAGCTCTGAAAGGAGTGATCGCCGTGGCTCGTCGTCTGTTCCTCGCCTATGTTGCTGTTATCCTCGGTCCCCTGATCGCGGTCGCAGGCGCGTTCGCCCTGCGCGACCTCCTGGCGCGGCGCGGCCGACCGGCCTCCGCGGGCAACGGCCACGCTGAGGCCGAGGCGCTTGAGCATACCGTGGAAGAGGTGCAGGCCAGCTGATGGCAGCGAGAGCGGAGATAGCGTGATAGATACGGACGCAGCGAAGCAGCGGGCGAGGGAGGGCGTCACCGCCGCGGCCGACAAGCTCATCGAGGTCAGCCGCCAAATCCACTCCAACCCGGAGCTTGCGATGGAGGAGCGGCAAGCGGCCGCTCTGCTGATCGACCGGCTGGAGGAGCACGGCTTTCAGGTGGAGCGCGGCGCCAGCGGCCTGGAGACGGCGTTCCTAGCCAGTTGGGGCGAGGGGCCGGTGGTTATCGCCTATCTGTGTGAGTACGATGCCCTGCCCGGGATCGGGCACGCCTGCGGGCACAACCTCATCGCCACCGCGGGGTTGGGGGCCGCTTACGGCCTCAAGGCCGCGCTTTCACCCAGCCAGGTTCGCCTCCTCGTAGTCGGCACGCCGGCGGAGGAGAACATCGGCGGCAAGGCTATCATGCTGGAGCGCGGCGCCTTCGAGGGCGTGGACGTGGCGCTGATGGCTCATCCTTCGCCCGTGGACGTGGATATGCCTCCCATGTACGGTGTGCAGGAGGTGGATGTTGTGTACACGGGACAATCGGCGCACGCCTCCTTCGCGCCTGAGATGGGGGTGAACGCCCTGGACGGCCTGGTCCTCGCCTACCAGGGCATCGCCCAGTTGCGGCAGCATATCCGGCGCGACGCACGCATCCACGGGATCATCACAGACGGCGGCTCCGCGCCCAACGTGGTGCCGGACCGGGCGGCCGGGACGTTCTACGTGCGGGCGCTGCGGCCCGCCTACCTGGAGGAGCTTAAGGGCCGAGTGGAGCGCTGCTTCGAGGCTGGGGCGGCCGCCTCCGGGGCTACGGTGGAAATCGACTGGAAGCCCTGGCCCTACGCGCCGATGCGCAACAACACGTCGCTCGCCGCCGCCTACCGCGCCAACGCCGAGTCGCTGGGGCGCACCTTCATCGATGTGCGGCTGGACTCTACCGGCAGCTCGGATATGGGGAACGTGAGCCAGGCGCTCCCCTCTATCCACCCGATGTTCGGCATCGGGGCGATGGCGTTCAACCACACGCCGGCGTTCACGGAGGTGTGCGCCACGGACGCGGCGCACGCTGCGATGGTGCAGGTGGCGCAGGCGCTGGCGATGACCGGCGTCGATGTGGCGCTGGAGCCGGACCTGCTCCAGCGGGCCAAGGAAGAGTTCGCGTCCGGCAGGGGAAGTCCTTAGGATCACTCAGCCTGTCGAAGGATGAGCGGGTCGTAGGGCCGATGGCGCGGGCGACCTGAAGGTCGACCCTACGGGGTAACTACGGCTTACGGTGTGACCACGGCCCGCGAGATCGCCGTCTGCTTCCCCTCCCACTCGGCCTGCTGGAACGCCTCGTCGATCTGGTCCAGGGGGAACTTGTGGGACACTACGTTGGCCAGGGGGAAGCGGTCCTTGTTGCGGCTGAGGAAGTCCAGCGCCACCGGCAGGATCCAGGGGTCGTACATGTTGACGGAGATGATGTCCTTGTTGCCCCAGACCAGTTGGGAGGGATCGATCGCCACGGTCTGGCCCAGGCTGATGTTACCAACCTCCAGGTAGGTTCCGCCGGAGCGCAACATCTGAATCCCCTCCGGGATGACGGCGGGTAGGCCGACGAACTCGGCGACGAGGTCGGCGCCACGGCCGCCGGTGAGGGACATCACCTTGGATGTCCGATCCATCGGGGCTTTCGCCTCGTTGAGGTCGATCACCTCGTCGGCGCCGCAGGCCTTGGCTAGCTTGAGCCGCTCAGGCACACCATCGATGACGATGATCATGCCCGCGCCCATGGCGCTGGCCACGGCCGTGGCGTTGATACCGAGGCCGCCGGCGCCCTGGATGACCAGCGTGTCGCCCATCTTCAGGCCGGCCTTCTGGAGGCCGTAGATCACCTCGGAGAGGGCGCAGTTGACGGTTGTGACCATCTCGTCGGGCAGATCGTCCGGGACCTTGAACACGAAGGCGGCGGTCTTCATGTAGAAGTACTCGGCGTAGGCGCCGGTGAAGTGGGGAGCGTTGTCTGAGATGGGTGGCGGTGGGTACTTTATCTGGCAGGCCGCGAACTCGCCGCGCAGGCACTGGTAGCAGCGACGGCAGGGGAAGAAGTACGGGTAGACGATGCGGTCTCCCTCCTTCAGCGGCCGGCCCTGCGAATCCGTCGTGACGTTGGAGCCCAGCTTGTGTACGTAGCCGGTCATCTCATGGCCGAGGATGCGGGGGCCGGGCCCCATCATGGCGATACGGATATCGCCCCGCCAGACGTGCAGGTCGGAGCCGCAGATGCCGGCGGAGGTGACGCGGACGACGATGGCGTCCGGGTCGGGGTCGGGCACGGGATACTCCCGTATCTCGAACTCCTTGCCTGTGTCGAAGAAGACGGCTGCTTTGCCGGTCTCAGACATGATGCCTCCTTGCAGGGATACCTAAGCGCGCGCTAAGTATCGGCACTGACCGCATCCCCTGTCAACTACGTTCTGCTGCCGGATAGGGGTTTGAGATGGCTGCGGCGGGCCACAGAATGGGGTTGCGATGACGGTCACTCTCTCCGGCAAGTGGGTCTGGATATGGAACTGGCGTCGCTGCGACGGCGGCGATCCGGCGAAGGTCGCCGCCAGGCTGCGGGACGCGGGCTGTCGCGGCGCCCTGGTGAAGGCCCACGACGGCCCCCGCTGGTTCGATCAGGGCCGCCCCTGGCGGGAGATCGCTTCCGCTCTCAGGGCGGAGGGCCTCGCCGTCGGCGGCTGGGCTTACCTTTATGGCCGTGACGCTGCCGGCGAGGCGCGCCTGGTGGCGGAGACGGTCTCTTACGGCCGCGCCGACCTGTTCGTCCTCGACGTGGAGACGGAGTTCGAGGGCCGGCCAGAGGCGGCGGAAGAGCTCTGCCGTCGCGTCCGCGAGGGCGTAGGCGCAGAGTTCCCGCTCTATTACAGCAGCTTCGCCATCGCCCGCTATCACCGCTCCTTCCCCTTCGAGGTGTTCGAGCGCTACTGCCGGGGCGCGGCGCCGCAGGTCTACTGGAACGCCTTCCGCTGGCCCGTCCAGCAGGCCGTCAACTGGACCTACGAGGACTACAAGGCGTTGGGAGTGGCGCCGGAGCGCATGTTCCCGGTGGCGGGGCTGTACTCCGATCCGAATCGGAGCGGCGTATCTTACCCGGCCGCCGCCGAGGTTGAGGCTTTCGCAGCCGAGGCGGCGGGGAGGGGTTCGCAGGGGGTCAGCTTCTGGTCCTACGAGCACATGAGCGAGGAGATGTGGGCGGCGGTTCGGGCCGCGCCGGCCGCTGGGCGGGAAGCCCCAGAACAGGAGGTAGAGATGTCCAGTTTGGAGTTCCAGCAGCTCAGCGGCGCCCACGCTGCCCTGGCGGGCCGCGTGGCCAGCCTGGAGGCGGATGTTGCCGTTCTAAAGACCAGTGGGGCCAAAGCCCCAAAACGCACCCGCAGGCAGGCGCGCACCTACACCGTCCGCTCCGGCGATACTCTGTCCGCCATCGCGGCCGGTCTCGGCATAGGCGACTGGCGGCCCCTGTACGAGGCTAATAGGAAGCTGATCGGCCCAGACCCGGACCTGATCCAGCCGGGACAGGTGCTGACCATCCCAGCATAAGCGAAGCGCCACGGCGGCGATTTCGGGTTCAGCCGCATTATCGCTTCCTCTCGGGGTGGGCCATACGGAACACGGCCTCTATAATAGGCGCCGTGGTCTTACGTTGGCTACACTTGCCCAAGTAGAGGAGGCCTTGCTACGAGGTACGACTACGATGTCGCGGTAGTCGGCGCCGGGCCGGCTGGGTCCCGCTCAGCGCGGAACCTGGCGAAGGCCGGCCTGCGGGTCGCGCTCCTGGAGGAGCACCGGCGCATCGGCGTGCCGTCCCACTGCTCCGGGCTGATCAGCCCGCGCACGCTGGAAGAGGCGGGCGTCGGGGAGCAGATAGTGGCCAACCGCGTAACCGGCGCCTACATCCACACCGCCGGCGGCGGCGTTCTGGCGTTAGGCGGCGGCGAGACCCGCGCTCTGGTGATAGACCGCGTGCGTTTGGATGAGCTGCTCTGCGAGCAGGCCCAGACCGACGGCGCCGAGCTTCTAAGGGCGCGGATGGTGCAGGCCGAGCGGGAGAACGGGGGCGTTCGCCTCCACTGCCAGCGCGACGGCCGCGACCTCCAACTCACCGCCCGGCTGGTGCTGGGCGCGGACGGCGCCCACTCTCGTGTGGCCCGCACGTTGGGGCTGGCGGCGCCCCGTGAGCGAGTCTACGGCCTCGGCATAGAGGGTCGTCTGACGGTGCCCCGAGAGGAGTTTGTGCACGTGTTCGTCGGCCATCGCCTGGCTCCCAGCTGGTTCGGCTGGATCATCCCTACCGGCGGCGATGGTGTGCGTGTAGGCATCGGCTGCGACGCTTCGGACAAACCGATCTACTGCTACAGGCGGCTCGCGGACGCCTTTCCGCGCCTGTTCCGGGGCATGGAGGTGTGCCGCATGTACGGCGGCACCATCCCCCTGGGCTTCGCCCCCCGCAGCTACGCCGATAACGTTCTCCTGGTGGGGGACGCCGCCGGTCAGGTGAAGCCGTTCTCCGGCGGCGGCATCTACACCGGCCTGGTGGCCGGCCGCCACGCCGCGGCGGCCGCGGTGGCCGCCCTGGCCGCCGACGATACTACCGCAGCCGGCCTGCGCGGCTACGAACGGGCCTGGAAGTCCGAGATCGGCCGAGAGCTGACCCGAAGCTCGCGCATCCGCCGCTTCGGACTCGGTCTCAGCGATAGTGATGTCGACCGCCTGGTAGCCGCTCTTGGGCATGAGGCGCTCCAACCGCTCATAGACCGACACGCCGATATCGATTACCCCTCGCGGGTGATCCTGCGCCTGGCGCACAGCCTGCCTGCGCTGTGGCCGCTGGTGCGGCTATCGCTCCGCCGTCCGCTCGCTTCTCTGCAAATGCTGCGGGCGCTTCTCCCCGGCGGCTAGGGCAGGCTTCACCCGCCTTAACCCAGTTAGGGCAGCGTGCTATAATCCCGCTTGACAATGGCACCAACCCAACGGGCTGCCACCCACGCCGCAGGCGGGCAGCTGGCACCCCTTGCTTACGCCGGCCTACAACTCCGCATTGTGGCTTTTATCCTTGACGGAATGGTTCTCATCTCCTTCGGTACGCTGTTCGCGGCGGGTATTATCGCCTTCTTGGTCATCGAGAGCGACAGCGGCAACCCGTCCGGCACTGCTTTTTGGATTGCCGTCGGCGTCTTCCTGTTTTATGTCTTCGCCTTTGTGCCTCTGTACCATGTCCTGCTATGGAGCTGGCGGGGGCAGACTGTAGGCAAGATGGCGGTGCGCATTAAGGTGCTCTCCCGCGGCGGCGGGCGGGTCTCTCTAAGCCGGTCCGCCCTGCGCCTGCTGGGCTACGCGGCTTCGGTGGCGCCGCTGTTCCTGGGCCTCATCATCGCCCTGTTCGACCGCGAGTGTCGCGCTTTACACGATCACTTGGCGGGGACGGTAGTGGTGGAGGTGCCGTGACCGCGCCGTCCGCCGATAACGGCTCCACCCTAAAGCCGCTGCTTCTGGCCGCCTCTCAATGGCTGATCGGCGCTTCCCTGGCGGTGATGCTTACGCTGCTATTCCTGGCCATCACAGCCGTCCAGCTCAGCTCTCAGAGCGTTGGTGAGCGCATCCTTCGCAGGAGCGTCGCCGTGAGCACCAACATCGATGCGATCCTGCCCGATCTGCAGGTCGCGCTGAAAGAGGAGGCGCGGGTAGGAAACGCGGATCAGGTTCGCCTACCCGATTTTCCGATTCCGGTGGACATTCCTCGCGACGAAGCTCTCGTGCTGGAGGGGAGGGCGCTGCGAGAGCGTATTCTGAATGAGGCGGGGGCCACGCTCTATCGGGAAGGGGTGTCGGCCTGGGCGGACGCGGACGATGACGGGGATCAGAGGATCGAGACGATCTCAGTAGCCGGCGCATTGAAGCGCGGCCTGGGGTTGATAATGGACGAGAACCATGACCGTATGGTGATCGCGGCGGTCGTGCTGGGCTTCCTTTCAGCGGCGCTGGCCGCGCTGCTCATGGCATCGGTGCGGTCGTGGGGAAGGCTCATCGCCCTCAGCACGGTGACGATAGCGGCGGCGCTTCCCTTGCTGGCAGCGGCTGTAGGCGTTCGCTTCGCCTTTCGGACTGCCCAGGAAGAGGCCGACCCGTTCGTCTATGGCCTCCTGGAGTTGGGCGTGGAGGCTATGTGGGTGCCCATACGCAACTACCTGGCGCTGACGGTGCTGGGCTTTGCCGTGGTGCTGGTTGCGCTGATGTTCATCTGGGCTAGTTCCCGCTGGGCGACCAGCGCCGCTGACACCGCCTCTACGTGATCCTCAGATCGGATACACTGGTCGGCGGCGGGCCCTGGGTGGAGCTAAAGGGGCTTTCGGGCTCGCACCGGCAGTTCGAGGTGGGGCGGCGGGAGGAGTAGCCATGAGGAGGACGATGCGGATATCCATTGCGCTCGGGCTGGTTAGAGAGAACTGGGATGAGGCGACCACTTATGTGGTTGAGGCAGAACGGCTGGGCGTTGACAGCGTTTGGTCAGCGGAGGCGTGGGGGTATGACGCCGTAACGCCCCTCGCTTATCTAGCCGCGAAGACATCTCGCATCCGCTTGGGCTCCGGAATAATGCAGGCCGGCACCCGCACACCGGCGCTGGTCGCGATGACGGCGATGAGCCTCGCATCGCTGTCGGCCGACCGCTTCCTCTTGGGCCTGGGGGTGAGCGGTCCGCAGGTGATCGAGGGCTGGCATGGCATCCGCTTCGAGCGGCCGCTGCAGAGGATGAGGGAGATCATCGAGATCGTTCGCCTGGCGGCCAGCGGGGAGCGGCTCCGCTATAAGGGAAAGGTCTACGAGTTGCCTTTGCCCGGCGGTGAAGGCAAGGCGCTTCGCTCCGGGGCGCAGCCGATGCCGCACGTTCCGATTTACCTCGCCACGCTGGGCCCGAAGAGCCTTGAGATGACCGGCGAGCTGGCAGATGGCTGGCTCGGGACGTCCTTCATGCCGGAACACGCGGACGTATTCTTCGACCACATCGGCGCGGGTGCCGCACGTGCCGGCCGTTCGCTCACGGAGATCGATCTCCAGGCGGGTGGTGTTGTCGCATTCTCAGACGATCTCGACCATCTGGTTCCTCGCCGCAAGCCCGGCCTCGCCTTCACGCTCGGTGCGATGGGGTCACGGGCGCACAATTTTTACAACGCCGCATTCAGGCGAGCTGGATATGAGGATATCGCCGTCGAGGTCCAGGACCTCTGGCTCGACGGTAGACGGGAGGAGGCGGCGGCTCGCATCCCGGATGAGATGGTTCTTAAGACTAATCTCCTGGGGACAGACGCGATGGTGAAGGATCGCATCCGCGCCTATCGGGATGCCGGTGTGACCACGCTACGCGTGGATCCCGACGGGGAAGGCTTGCGTGAGCGCCTGACAACGCTGGGACGCCTCGCGGACCTCGTTCGCACCGTCAACTCGGAGTGAGTCTACTGCTTGTGCCGATGGTCATCTGAGCCGACTCCCGCCAGGTGACCGGCTCCGTTGACACTACCGCTACGTAATCCCTAAAATCGGATACGCTGGGCCCCTGGTGGGTCCGCCCGGAGCGGGCGTAGCTCAGTGGTAGAGCATCTGCTTCCCAAGCAGAGGGCCACGGGTTCGATCCCCGTCGCCCGCTCCAATAGTAGAAGAGGGGTCGTTTAGATGGTCGTCAAGCGACGACCATCTGCTTTCTAGGCAGAGGGTCGTGATAACATTACTCTGCGCAGGAGTTCCGGACTTTTAGTCTGTGTCGGTGAGCTCGAAGGCCTCAAGCCGGCGGACGGCGAGGACAAGGGCAGCCACGGTGACGACAGCGGCGAGTATGAAGGCCTCGGGGCCGCGGAGGGTTGCTTCGAAGACCTGTTTGCTGACCGTCGCAAAGAAGTCAGCAATGCCGAGGCAGTACTGGCGGATGCTGAGGTAGCGGCTGCCGGAGAAGAGCTCGGTGATAAGGCCCTCCCAGATGAAGACGTAGCCGAGGCCGAAGAGGAGGGCGCGGCTGGTGGCGACGCTGAGCAGTATGAAGACTGCGGTGTAGGCGAAGACGCCGACCAGAGTAGCGATCGCGAAGCCGGTGACGATGCCATCCTCCGATACGCCCTGGAGGCCGATGAGACCGGAGACCGCGGTGGCCGGGACGACGAACGCGGCGGCGATGAGGACGGACGCCGCGAACTTGGCGGCGATGATATCGCGGCGGGGCACGGGCTTCGCGAGGATGTTCACAGCGGTTCCGCCCTCGATCTCAGAGCCGAGGGCGGAGGTGCCGAGGATGAGGCAGGTGAGCGGGAGGATAGCAGTGATGACGACGTCGGCGAGGAAGTTCGCGGTCTCTTCCTGCTGGTCGAGGTGCTCGCCGAGCCGGTAGATGATGGCAAGGGCTACAGGGACGAGCGCGAGCAGGAACAAAAGGAGGGAACGGCGCTGCCCGGCGAACTGTCGCAGCGTGAGCGTGAAGACGGTCGCGTTCATCGCTTCACCAGGTAAGAGAAGACGCTCTCCAACGATTCGTCAGTGGGTAGCAGCTCCTGGAGGGTGATGCCCTCCGACTTCGCTATTCTGGGCGCGGCGTGGGTGAAGTCGGCGAACTGGGACGTGCGGACTGTCAGGTGCTCGTCGTCCAACTCGACGCCGAAGACAGACTCGTCGGCGACAAGCGCGACTGCGAGCCGCCGGTTGTCGCTGGACTGAACGGTGAACGTGTGCGGGCGGTCGGTCATCAGACGGCGGATCGCGCGGAAGTCGCCGGAGGCAGCGAGCCTGCCCGCGACGATCACGAGGACGTTTTCGGCGAGGCGCTCGACTTCGTCCAGGATGTGGGAGGAGAAGACGATGGTGCGACCTTCGTTGGCCATGCGGCGCAGGTGGTCCATCATCTGCAGACGTTGGGCGGGATCGGTGCCGCTGAACGGCTCGTCCAGCAGGAGGATCTGCGGGTCGTGGACGATCGCGGCGGCGACCTTCATACGCTGCTTCATCCCCTTCGAGTATCCGTCCAGGCGGCGGTCCTGGTGTGCCTCCATGTCGACCGCGCGGATCGCCCGGCGCGCGGCCTCTGCGGGATCGCTCAGGCCGAAGAGCTTCGCGCTCGAGAGCACGAACTGGTAGCCCGTGAGGAACGGGTAGACGGTCTCCTTCTCCGGTACGAGGCCGACGTTGCGGTACATCTCGTGGTTCCGCCACGCCGGTCTACCGGCGATCCGAACTGTGCCTTTGGATGGGCGGAGGAAGCCGGCGGCCATGTGGAGGATGGTGCTCTTGCCGGCGCCGTTGGGGCCGAGCAGCCCGGTGATACCGGGCCCGAGCGAGAATGACACGTCGTTGACGGCGACGACGTTGCCGTACCAGCGGGAGACGTTGACGGCTTCGATGGTGGCTGCCGGGAAAGGCGAGTCGGTGGTCTTGGTTTGAGATGCATTCTTCATGGCGAGATTTTCTCGTAGCGGCGCAACAGCAGGACGAGCATGAGGAGCACGACCGAGGTGGCGGCCATCGCGTAGGTGACGCCGGGCAGATCGGCCTCGGCGAGCTGCGTTCCGGGATCGAACGTGGCGTCGAAGAACCAGAAGGTAAGACCCCGGGCAACGTGGAACGGACTGAGGAGCAGCACGAAGCGTCCGATGTCCTGATCGGCCGCTTCGAAGACGCTCCCCGCGATGATGGAGGTGAGGACGAACGCGGCGATGATACCGACCGTGGAATACGCGCGGCTGGGCATCTGCGCCGCGATGACTAAGCCGATGCCGGCGATGAGGCCCGACAACAGGATGGCGCTGCCGAGAATGGATGGCAGGTCTGCCCATTCGTCCCGCAGGTAGTCACCGAAGTCGGCCGCGGCTAGGCCGTTGCCGACGAACATTATTACCTGCGGAATCACGGTGATCGCGAGCATGCCCGTCATGAGCGCGGCGAACTTCGCGAGAGCATAGTCCTGTCGCCTCAGCGCCCGCGAGAAGTAGAGCGAGAGCGTCTGTGTACGCTGGTCGCGGCCAACGAGTTCGGGCGCGACGACGGCGCAGAAGACCGCGAGCACCACCTCAATTAACTGGAAGTAGTCCTCCGGTCGGATGACCTCGATTTCCCCTGGGGCGATGGCGGCGATCCCGAGCTGGAAAGCGGCGGGAATGAACGCGATCACGGCGAGACCGATGGGGCCCACTTTACTCGAAAGCGAGCGGCCGATACCGAACACGCCTCGAAGGCTGTGTACGTAGAGCGCCCAGATGGCGTGCCGCCGCCCGAGGCGGACGCCTTCGTACCGCTTGTAGCCAAGATCGTAGATGGTGCCGGCCGTCGTGTCAGCCACGGGGGCCTTCCTCTTCTTCGACGGAAGGTTGCGACTGGAACAGCTCCTCGAGCCGCCGCCGGCCCCGCTCCAGCCGCACCAACCCGAGCCCGAGGTCAACGACACTGTCCCTGATAAGGTCGAGCAGGGCGTCGTCTTCCTTCTGCACGAGGAGGAAGCGGCCACTCCTGCTCACCGCTACGCCCTGCTCCCGCAGGCGATCGGCGAGCCGGTCGCCGTCACCGTCAACCTCGACGGTGAGGACACGGGTGGGCGCAGTGAGTACCGTCATGGGCACGGATCGGACGAGGCGCCCGTCTTCTATCTCGACGAGGTGGTCGCAGACACGCTCGATCTCGCTGAGGAGGTGAGACGAGAGGATCATGGCGATCCCGAACTCGGTACCGATGCGGCGGATAAGGCGCAGCATCTCGTCGCGGCCTTCGGGGTCGAGTCCGTTGGTCGGTTCGTCGAGGAGCATCAGCCGGGGGTCGTGGACTAGCGCCTGCGCGAGCTTGACGCGCTGCTTCATGCCAGTGGAGTAACCGCGCATCTCGCGATACCGTTCCTCGAAAAGACCGACATGGCGAAGGGTCTCAGCGGTCCTCTCGCGGGCGGCGGCGCGTGGGAGGCCGCTGATCTGCGCCATATGGGCGACGAACTCGGTGGCGGTCACGTCTGTCGGTAGGCATTCGTGCTCCGGCATGTAGCCGACGAACTGACGTAGCTCCGGACCCTGGCGAAAGACGTCGAGCCCCATGACTTCGCCGGAGCCGCTGGTGGGTTCCAGCAGACCGAGGAGAAGCTTAATGAGGGTGCTCTTGCCGGCGCCGTTGGCGCCCACGAGGCCGATGATGCCGGGCTCCAGTTCAAGGTCCAGCGCGTCGAGGGCGGTGACTCTCGCGTAGCGCTTTGTCAGGCCGATCGTGCGAATTATCGTCAAGTCAGGGGTCCGTTCTGTGTCTCGCGGTTGGGCGTTCGGTTCCCAATAGCGGCGCTCCAATTGTAGACGGGTGGCCACTGGCTTGTCATTGCGTCCGGTGTGCCGACGCAACCTGAGTCGTCTATCCAGCGCCTGAGAGAGGACACACGTAGTGTCCGCAGAGGGCCAGCGGCGCAGGTGCGATTGCCGCTAGATTCGGCCCGCCGCGATTGTGCGCCTGGGCTGGGCGGGTGTCAACGGGCGTATAGCATCTGGAAAGTACGCTCCGTATGCGGCACGAGTTTAGATATATCGGCGCTCACCGACTCCCGCTCACTCGTGCACTTCATTGGACGATCAGCGTCCCTTCCATCCCGGCCTCGCGGTGGCCAGGGACAGAGCAGTAGAACTCGTACTCGCCGGGCTCGTCAACCTTCATGTGCACGACACCGGAGGCCGGCTCGGTAAGTGCGAAGTGGACGTCAGCGTCCCTTTCTGGCTCCTGGTGCTGGTGCTGGCCGGTTCCGCCGAGGTATGAGATGTGCACGTCCGCATCGATCTTGTCGATTGTGAAGTCGTGCAGGGCCGGATCAGCGTTCTGAATCGCGATCTCGAGCACCTCTCCGGTCCCCACCTCTATGACGCTAGGCGTGTACGCGAAGCTCGTCATCTCGATGAGGGTCAGCGCCTCCTTCGGAGCGGCCTCCAGGTACGCGTTGGGCTCTTCGACACCGTCCGCATCCGTGTGCTCCTCCCCGGTCGGAGTCTCTCCCGCTTCGTTGCCGTCCCCGTTGCAGGCGGCGAAGGCCAGCATGGCCACCACCAGCAGCATTGCCAGAAACGCTGGCATCCAGCGTGCTCCTCTACTCAGCATCAGATACCTCCTGTCGCTAAACTCCGAAGGTGTCGTTTTCCGTACCCAGGTCTAGGCGCCCCGCCTAGCGAACAGCCGCACCGCCAAGTTCAGGGGCGCGACGCACATCAGATTCTTTGGACCGCTGGAGGAGTCCACGTGCCGTCCCAAGCAGCCGGCTCCGGCATGTAGATGCGCAAAACAAGGTAAAAGGGGCCGCCAGGCGCTGGCAGCCAGTTCGCCTGCTCCTCTGGCGAATCGGGCCGATCGTGTTGGATGGTAATAGTCAGTGATCCGTCATCACCGCGCACTAGTCCCTGTGTGGTGGAGTTGATCAGGTATCGACTGATCGGGTTTTCGACCAGGTAGCCTGCTGTGCCGTCGTAGGTTGTATCGTACATCGTGACTGACCAGAAGGCTTTCGCTGGTGGTGCGGTCGCGAGTGTGAGCCGGTATCTGTTCTCGCCATGCAGGGGCTTCCCGTCGGCGTCCTCGCGGCTAATTGGATAGAACGCTTCGATCTTGTCATTGCCGCCCCAGCCAGCCATCGCACCCGCAGCTCGAAGCAGGTAGTCACCGTTGAAGAAGGATCTGTCTCCAAACGCCTCGGTCAGCTGCCAACCGTTTACCTTCTCCGAGAGGCTTTCTGCTGCCGCGCTGATCTTGGCTCTCGCACTGTCTACCCCTGCCCGCAATGCCGTACGTACTTCGTTACTCAGAGAGGCTGCATCGAATTGCACGCCCGCACCAATACCAGCGCGTGCAAATCGTGCCATGAGCTCGACTTCGGATGGATGCGTCGGCTGGCAAAGCTCGAGGAGACGGTTCACGTAGCCAATGAAACGCTCGTCGCGTGATGCAGTGTCATCCCACACCGGCCAGTCAAATGGAGGCGCCGGCGCGGCATCCTTACCCTGGTACGCGGACAGGGCGTGCAGTCGGTACCAGTTCATGACGGCGCTTAGGGCGTCGAGGTCGTCTGGCCCCAAGAGCTGCGTGCGCCCGATGATGAACACCAGGTCTGTCTCGAAACGCAACACACTTGAGAAGCCGCCTGGGATCTCGCCCTGGTACCGTGGGCCCACAAGGAGGTAGGAGCCTGCGGCCGTTCCCGTGGCGCGAGTGCCCACGTAGTACGGGTTGGTGCCGAACAAGTCCTCGAACTGCATCACGTAGTATCGATCGGTGACTTCAGGGACCTCGAGTACCAGCGGCTCGGCCCGCAGGTCGAGACCGGCCATGGAGTATGGCGTGTCGGCATTAGGACTGATTACCTCGCGGAACGTGTGGTCGAGGGTCTGCGGGTCGCTATGGAGCTGGTTGAGAGGGCCTCGATACGACGGCGCCCCCGCAGCAATGAACATTCCGAACGCGGCCCGGTATCCCATTAGCATCGGGAAGGAGAAGACATACGCCTCTTCGGCGATAGCTTGGACGTCATTCATAGACAGCGCCTCATCGGTCCTCATTCTCAGCCTCCTATTTCAACGTGGCGTAAGCGGCGGCGCGCATCTCCTGCCAATAGGTCTCCGCCCAGTCATTTGCTCGAATGCGACCACCAGCCTTTGAAGTAGACGGTCGCGCCTGTCATCCGCGCGGTATAGACGTGATGGAGCAAGCGTGCCCACCAGATCCGAGCCACTGGGCACGCTTGACCTTGGATCAGCCTGCGGTCAGGCTTACCTGTCCGCCAGCTGCGTGGCGATATCCTTGCCGATCTCCAGAGTCATGACGTCGCGTGCATCTTCTTTTAGCGCTGCTTCGACATCACGCACCCAGATGTGGTCGACGACGGCGACAAGAGCGGAAGTGCCGGGCTGCAGCCTGTCGCCCCACTGCTCGAGGCGGCTGTTGTCGAAGCCGCCGTCCTTGAGCTTGGCGACGAGGCCGCCGATGGCCGCCCCACCGAGCGCCACCCACCCGACTGGCCCCGCGATCACGCCGACAACGGCGCCGGTAACGCCGCCGAGGACAGCGCCGCGCGTGCCGGTCATGTCCTTCACGTCCCGGATGTGCAGCTTCGAGTCATGGTCCTTCCGCAGGATGGCGGCGTTCTCGATCTTTATGGACTTCTCCTTCTCCAGCTGCTTGAGGTCGTCGAAAGCCTCTTTCGCGGAGTCCATCCCGTCGAAAGCCGCTACTATCACCTGAGTTGGTACGTCGTTCGTCATTTCCGGGCTCCTTCCCATTCTGAACTGGATAGTTGTCTTCCGCTCATTTGAAGCCTACGAGGATAGCTCCCGCGTTGGACATGCTAGGAATAGTGATCTTTGTACCTAATCTTAGGTAGCCGTCCAGCGCTACGAAAATCGCGATGAGGGAACCGATCGTGAGGGTAGTCCCTCTCAGGGCAACTCTTCGAACTCTTCGAGGTTCTCAGCGATTATCCGGATGATACCCAAGTTCAGCGCCAAGACGACGATAGCCCATAGCGGCGCAACGAAGATGATGAAGATTGTAAACGTCGCGCTGACAAACGCTCCGAAAAGCGCGATGATGGCACCGATCGGGCTGCGCGAGAAGAGAAGGATCCCCGTGATCAGCTGAACGACGCCAACTGTCAGCCAGAGCCAGCCCCAGGTCTCGATATCGATGCCGTAGAGCACTACGCTCAACTGGCCGGTGACGGAATCGCTCTCCGCGATGGCGCCAGCCCCGCTCAGCGTGTTGTACAAGCCGGCGATCGCCACCAATACGGCGGCGAACGTGACCCAGCCTGAATGTCTGCTAGTGGAGTTGGCCATTCTCTGCACCTCCAATCTCTGCAGTGTGTCCAAGACGCCGTTTAGTATGTGCGCAGGGGAAGAGCTAGGGCATGGCTGATGCTCGGTATATTGGTACCTACTTCTCGTTAGCGAGGGCCTGATGAAGCGAGATCGCGTGAGAACGGCGTCGGCTGGCTGGGTGAGGCGCATAGTTGAAGCTCGATCGTGAAGGCACATCACGAATGTGCAGGCCTTCTCGGTCATCGCCTCAGGGGTGCCGGTCATCCACATTCCTAGCGTAACCGCTAGCGATGTCTTTGGTATGGTCGCTCACGAAGGTGATGCTGCAGGTAGCCAAAGGGCTCGTGGCCTGCGCCTGGATATTCCATAACACGGAAGCATAATCGTCCTGAAGAAGGTGCAGCGCCACAAGGCCGACTTCAAGTGATCCGAGAGAACCAAACAACTCAAGGGAGTCCGCCGCCGACATCCAGATCGAGGTGAGCTAGTACGGTGCGATCTGTCGGCGTCCGCCGTAGCCGCCGCCGAAAAAGGAAACAAGGTCTGCAATGACGGCGAACGCCAGCCACACGACGTCGAATCCAGACAGATGACCCCTGGGCGCGACCATCACAAAAATCAACGTCGTCCAAGGCAAGAACAGGGATCCAAGGAGGGGCCAGATAAACGTGTCGAACGCGGCGTCCCAGCGATTGGGGTTGATCAACCACCAAAAGAAGATCGCGGATCGCGGACCGGCCAGAAGCATAATGGCTAAAAGACAGCCCATTTACAGCCTCCTATGCGGCCTACTCTTCGGATGGGAGCGGGAAGTGGTCATTCCGGCCCCCAAGTTCATTTCTTTCATTTTCACGCGCGAGGGAGGTGGGCACATGGCAAAGACTGAGTACATTCGTAACGATTGCTAGGTAGCGCCTCCCTGCGTTGAAGAGGTAAGTTTATGAGGCAGCGTCCCTTCGTGCCCGCGCCTATCGTTAAATTTGGCGATGGCTTGGCTTCACGGAGGATCGGCGCCAGGGGCTGAGGCCCTCAATGAGCATCGCCCGAGCAGGCGCTCCCTCAGCCCTCCCGACCTTCATAGGCGCGGCGACGAGAAAGTATCGGCCGCCGGCATCCGTGGTGGGTTCCCGCTGCTGCTGGCTCTCGGCGGGCTCGCGCTTGCCCCGGCGATTGTGGGCCGTTGCCGAGCTGGCCTGGTCGCCGGCACGCTGTAGTAGCTATAACGGCGGGCCGCTGGTATGCCAGGAGGAGCTGGCTGCGGTAGGGGACGCGACCGTGCGCCTGGGCTGGGCGGCAGCCTCTCGCTCCCCCGCGCTCAGTTCGCGCGCTGTAGGTGTCCAGTCGGCGCCGCGG
The DNA here is from genome assembly GCA_022561095.1 of Chloroflexota bacterium. Classification (GTDB taxonomy): domain Bacteria; phylum Chloroflexota; class Dehalococcoidia; order SM23-28-2; family RBG-16-64-32; genus JADFNQ01. Next base: position 33,354 of record JADFRV010000002.1, read on the forward strand.
GGGACGGCAGAAATCCCTACTGAGAAATCGTTACGGGAATACCTAGTCTCTGCCGTGTGCCAGGCTCCTACGGCACGCGACAATCTGTTGTGTTGGTAGTGTTCATGGGGCTTGGGCAGGCGCGACAGCGTATGCTGGCGGCCTCGCACCCGTCATGAATAAGCACGTTCACAAGATCGAATTTACCCGGAAAGGAGCATCGTCATGGGAAAGCAGCTTGAGCTAATGGCCTCTGTGTATATGGATGAGGAGGGCGCCAAGACGATCCTCGACGCGCTCCAGAGGATGCATCGCGCCTCCAACATCACACTGGCCGACGCGGCGATGGTGACGAAGGACGCTGACGGTAAGCTGCACATCAAGGAGACGCGGGAAGTCACCGCAGGCAAGGGCGCCCGGCGCGGCGCCCTGATCACCGGCGTCCTGGGCCTGATCTACCCGCCTAGCCTGATCGCTTCGGTGCTCGCCGGCGGGCTGATTGGCGGTGCCTGGGGAAGGCTGCGTGACACCGGCATTAAGACTGGAGCGATGAAGGATCTCGGCAGCAGCCTGGAGCCCGGGAACGCCGCCGTGGTAGCGCTGGCCGAGCCGCAGTTTGTGGAGCTGATCGTGCAGACAATGGAGGCCTACCCGGGAAAATTCCTCCGACACGGTTTCAGCGCGGAAGAAGCCGCGCAGATCGAGGACGCAGCCGCAACCGGCGACGCCAGCCGAGGAGCCGATGAAGCCTGAACCGACTCCCGAGCCTGACATCCTAAGCGCTTCGATGTTTGCCGGCATCAAGGGGGTCGTGACCGTCTCTTAGACGGTCGCTAAGGATGGTCAGCCTTTCAGACCATAGGGTCGGCCGTGCCTGAGCGAAGCGCCGCGGAGGCCGGAGAGCGACCGAAGGTTATCGTCGTCGGAGGCGGCTTCGGCGGGCTGGAGGTCGTCCGCGGCCTTAAGCACGCACCCGTTGACGTGATCCTGATCGACCAGCAGAACTACCATCTGTTTCAGCCGCTCCTCTATCAGGTGGCCACCGCAGAGCTCGCTCCGTCTGACGTGGCCGCGCCCCTCCGCAAGATTCTTCGAGGTCAGAAGAACGTGCAGGTTGTCTTAGCGAGAGTCATGGGTGTTGACCTCCAGGCCAAGCTTGTCAGAGGCCCTCGAGCTGAGGCCCGCTACGACTATCTCGTGCTGGCAACTGGTGCAACGCAGTCCTACTTTGGGCACCCCGAGTATCAGGAGTTCGCGCCCGGCCTAAAGACACTAGACGACGCGATCGAAATTCGCAGGCGCGTATTGCTGGCCTTCGAGGAAGCGGAGTGGGAGGCGGACGACGCGTCTCGCCGGGCCAAGTTGACGTTCATTGTGGTAGGGGGCGGACCGACGGGCGTTGAGCTTGCCGGCGCGATCATGGAGACGGCTTCGCGCTCGATTCCGAAGGACTTCCGATTCGTCGATACCAGCACTGCCCGCGTGATCCTAGTGCAGGGGTCGGGACGGCTGCTCAAGGCCATGCCAGAGGCGCTGGGCGAGCTAGCGCGGCGCGATCTGGAAAAGATGGGGGTTGAGGTATGGCTCAATACGCGCGTGACTTCAGCTGGCGCTGATGGAGTCGTCATTGGCGAGCGCCGTGTGCCCGCGGAGAACGTCTTGTGGGCGGCAGGCGTACACGGCCAGCCGGTCGCCCGCGCGCTTGGAGTCGAGCTCGATCGTGCCGGTCGCGTGATCGTGGGATGCGACATGTCGATTCCCGGCCACCCAGAGGCGTTTGTCATCGGCGATGCGGCACACGCCATCGACTCCAGGACCGGCGAACCCGTTCCGGGCGTCGCCCAGGGCGCGATTCAGACCGGCAGGTTCGTCGCGGAGATCATCCGGCGAGACCTCCAGGGCGTCAAGCCCCAGGACAGGCCGGCGTTCAGCTACAAGGATAAGGGCTCCATGGCCGCGATCGGCCGGGGGCGGGCCGTGGTCTCCGTCGGCAAGATTGAACTGGGTGGATTTCTGGGCTGGCTGGCCTGGGGCGGTCTGCACGTTCTGTTCCTGGTGGGATTCCAGACCAAGATCTTCGTGTTCCTCTCATGGGTTCGGAACTATCTCTTCGCGGACCGCCGCGTACGCCTTATAACCGGGGATCCGCAGGCGTCGGTCAAGCGGCCGCGGGGCGCCACGCTCCTTGGCGAGCGACCGTCCGCTGGGGAGGATCACGGTGACTCGCCCGAATAGCTCGTGTCACCCGCTCCAAAACTAGACTGAAGCGTGCTCTGATGGTCGCGGAAGGGTGGTCATCTGCTTTATTGTGGCACGCCATCGACTCCACTCGATGCAGGGCCGTCCCCGACCCTTCCCGCCACGTACCAGCTAATTTAATTCTCGTATCTGAAGACAGCCTCTCCTAGATGACCGTCAGACAGCCGGGCAGAAGGACCTATCAAGCTGTCTACCTAGAAATAGGTACGAAAATCATTAGCCTCTGCCATGCGAAGACATTACGAGGGTGGCACACTCGATGGAGAGTTGGCTGCGGCATTGCCAACCCGAGGGGAGATAGGAGGACACTAGCCGATGTTCCTTGACCTCTCGACCTTCTGGTCGGTCGTGATCATATTCTTCGTTTTCGCACCGCTCCTGCTGTTACTGCTCACGCCGCTAGTTGACTTGGTCATGTGGAGCAACTTTTCTGCGGTCGTTCGAGTGGTTGAGCTCAGGAAGCTAGCCGACCTTCGCAATGAGGGGGTCATCACCGACGAGGAGTTCGCCAGGCAGAAGAAGAAGCTGCTCGGCTGAGCGTGTCGCCGCCCCAGCGCCGGCTGGCTACGGGGATGAACCCTCATGCCCGGCTGCTGAGCAGCTGCGATGTTGGGAGGTCGACAGATGGCGCTGAGTGCTCCGGTAAAGGTCCTGCTGATCGTTGCTTACACCGCGGCTGTCGCCGCTGGGGCGTTTGGTATCGGCTATGCCGTTTTCGATTCGGGAGACGAGGACGGAGATGTTGCCCAGGGGATCCAGGATGGGCGCATCGATGAGCTGGCGGACAGCCTGTTGGACCGCATCGACCGATGCCCCGATGAGCTATCGCGACTGACGAGACTTGTCGGCCAGGCGCTGATCGGCCACATATCCGGTAGTGACCTCGAGCGAGAGCTCCGTGTGCTCGCTGGTCAGTACCTGGCCTGCGCCGCGACAGCTCGAGCGGCAGACGGGCCGAGCGGATCAGAGGAGCCTTGACGCAAACGAACGCCTATGCAGCCGTAACCGAATGACTCTTCTTCGCCTCACCCTGTACGTCTGCGCCTTTGGAGCGTTGCTACTCCTCGCTGTTTCGGACGATGGTGCTGTGAGCGCGGAATCTGGGCGCGCGGACCACGCGCCAGGCGTTCCAGGGCTTGGAGAGCTCCGACAGCAAACAGACGAAGAGCAGCTCGTCGCCAAGTACGCTCCCATCGTCTATCTCGGACGGCAAGACGAGGAGTGCGATAGTGATGGCGATCCGTTCGACCCGGCGCCGGTCGAGATCGTCCTAGACAACCCAGAGGTGACGCTCAGGGAGGACGCCCCAGGCAGGCCGGTCGTGATGGAGGGGCCTGGTGCGCAAGACGTCTTCGACAAAGACATCGGCTTCTTTCTTGACTTCCCGGGCAACCCGAGGCGGCCGGGCTGCACGTACGACCGGGACTACCAGGAGCTGAAGGCCAGCAATCCACCTGTGGCCTACGCTCATATCCAGACGGAACCAGGTTTCGATGGGCTCGCCCTGCAGTACTGGTTCTTCTACTACTTCAACGACTGGAACAACACTCACGAGGGCGACTGGGAGATGATCCAGCTCGCCTTCGACGCCGACTCAGCGAGCGAGGCCCTCCAGCAAGACCCAGTGAGGGTGGCGTACTCTCAGCATGAGGGGGGCGAAATCGCCGACTGGGATGAAGGGAAGGTGAAGACGGAGGAGGGTCGGCCGGCCGTCTATGTCGCCAGGGGGTCGCACGCCAACTATTTCCAGCCGGGGACTTACATAGGAGTGGCCCGTGAAGGCGCCGGATTCGGATGCGAGGACTCATCGGATCCGCTGAGGCGAGTGGCGCTCGAGGCACAGCTGGTGCCTCCCGAGGTGACCGATGCGGACAGCCCCTTCGCTTGGATCGAATTCGAGGGCCGCTGGGGCGAGTTGCAGGGCAAGCACTTTGACGGCCCCACGGGGCCAGCGCAAAAGGAGAAATGGGAGAAGCCGTTCACCTGGGAACAGGATCTGCGCAGTTACAGCGAGAAGATCCCCGAAGGCGAGGCTCTCGGCATCGATCCCTTGGGGCCGATCTGTGCGATCATCGGCTTCGGCTCGTCTCTGATGAACGCGATTGTGCAGTGGCCGGCGCCGGTTGGCGCGGCGATGGGGGTCTTCTTCCTGGCCACTGTTGGATTCTTGGTCGTAGGTGTACCCAGGCGGGTATTCGGTGGCGCGCCCGTGGAGGCAGAGGCGCCGCCGAGGAAGGGGTTGCTCCAGCGACGGCGCGCGTTGGGCCAGATTGGGAGAGACGCGGCCATCATGTATGTGAAGAACCTGCGAGTGTTCGTGCCCATCGGGGTAGTCTTCATCCCGCTGGGCATCGCCGCCACCGCCGTTCAGGCACTACTTCGCCTCGATGACCATATACCCAGCCAAGGGGCCGCGTCGCTGCTGGTGTTCTCCTTGGGAGGCGCGCAGGCGCTAGTCAGCGCCATCATCTTGGGCGGCGCGATCTTCGCTGCGCTTCGGGAGATCGATGGCGGCCGGAGGGCCAGCTTCAGGGACGCTTACCGTGTCGTCTTGCTCCGGTTGTGGACGCTGCTGGGTGCGAACCTCCGCTCCTTGTTCCACATTGTCGTCCTCGCCTTCACCATCATTGGGACGCCTTGGGCGGTCCACCGGGCCATCGCCTGGGGCTTCGTTGGACAAGCCGTCGTGCTTGATGACAGGGGCGCGAAGGAGTCGTTGAGCGCCAGCGCTGAGGCCGTCAGGGGCAACTGGTGGCGTACCTTCGCCATATTGACCGCCATCGTAATCATGGTCGTACTGCCTGGCCCGATCATAGCCATGGCTCTTCTTCTGTTCGCTTCGCCGCCCGTTACCGATATGGTCTACACGGTGAATGCGGCTTTGTACTCGTTGATGCTTCTCCCGTTCGCCTTCACGGCCTCGACGTTGCTGTACTCCGATTTGAAGGCGCGGAAGAACCCCGATGTGCCGCCTAGAAACGCCTGACACGGGGCCACCGAGCTCTCTCGTTTCTTACCCGACTCCGCTATGGACGGAACGGTTGTGAGGAGGTTGTGGCTGCTCGCGACGCGGGCGTACAAGGGGTTCGGCGCGCATAACAGTACCCAGATGGCGGCGGCCATCTCCTACTACTTTCTGTTCGCCCTCGTCCCCCTGGCGATGTTCCTCGTTTCCATCTTCGGTCTGGTGGCCGGGAGCGACGACTCCCATCAGTCCCTGGCGGACGAGGTGACGGACTATCTCGAGGTCGGAGCGGGCGAACCCGTCCTCGAGCTGAGCGAGGACGCCTTCGTCAGGATTGAGGAGCAGTACGGCCGAGCCGGGCTGGCAGAGATCGAGAAGGAGCTAGCGGATCTGAACGAGTCTGGGGACAGCGGCGAGGAGAGGCGGCGGATGGCCGACACCCTCGATGCCGGCGGTACAGTCACCGTGGCGAACCGTCAACTCCAACCGGAAGACTTGTCCGCGGGCCAGGACAACCTCATCACTGATACGTTGGACAACGTGTCGCAGGCGAGCGTGCCTCTAGGTGTCATCGGGCTGGTTATGGTGGCCTACAGCGCCTCCGTCCTCTTCGGGGCCGTACGCCGATCGCTGAACTTCGTCTGGGGGGTCGACGCGCAGCGGCCGCTTGTGCAGCAGAAGCTGATCGACTTGGCGATGTTGCTGGGACTGGCGCTGCTGTTGCTCGCCTCTGTTGCCGCTACGGCGGCCCTGCAGACGGTGCGCGAGATGAACAGCGGCCCCATTTCGTCAAGCGGGGGTATCTTCTGGTCGCTGCTGCCCTTCGCCGCCCCCTGGGCCGTTACGTTTCTTTTGTATCTGTTCACGTTCCGATTTGTACCCAACGCCCGAAATAGATTTCGAGACGTATGGTTGGGAGCGGCGCTGGCGGCAACGGCGTTCGAGGTGCTGAAGTACGGCTACGCCATCTATGTTGCGAACTTCGGCCACTACGACGTGGTCTACGGCGCCCTCGGTGGCATCCTACTCTTCATGTTCTTCACCTACCTAGTCGCCTATACGTTCCTGCTGGGGGCTGAGGTGGCGTTCGAGTATCCCCGGGTGCTGCGCGGCGGCTTCGACGAGGACGAAGGCCAGCCCGAGGACGGTCGCAGCCTTGCAGAGAGGATTCTCAGCGGGGTACGCGGGCTGTTCCTGGCCAAACGCGACTAGGCCGCCTAGATCATTTGCCGCTGAGCCGCCGTCCCGCAGCGGCTCACCAACACGTTGTGCCCTGAGCGTTTGTGCTGCTGACCCAGTTCGTGAGAAGTAACGAGAAATCATTACGAATGTACCTAGTCTCTGCACTGCGTGGGTCTGTTGCGGCCTGAGATACTCGACCTGGCTACCGCCGCAAACCGATCGGAGTGCAGCTAGGAGGCAGAATATGCGGTTCGTTATTGGTCTGATGCTTGGCATGGCGTTGGGCACAAGTCTTGGCTTGCTGGCCGCCCCGCAGCGCGGCAGCGAGACCATTCGGGTCATACGCGAGCGGCTTCAACAGCGAGGCGAAACGGACCCTGACGAGGACGACTTGGCGGGCGTCTAACGCTCGCTCGCTGGTAGGTGCGGTACCTGCTACAGCAGCCACAACACGAAGAGGACAACGAAAGCCAAAAAGAAGAGGGAGAACGCCCGCCTCGCGAGCACAGCCAGGGCGGCCGCCGCAAAGAAGAAGCCGAACGCCCCGGAGGCGGCGGCCAGGACCCCAAAGACGAACAAGAGGATCAGTATCATGGCGGCGGGTATCGTCCCTCCGAGCTATCCGTCTGTTCGTCCTCTCGCTTGGCCCACGACCCTGTCGAGGACCAGATAGCAGGCGACTGTGACCGGGGTCCAGACGGTCGTGGCGGCAGCCCCGAAGACGGCGACCGCCGTATCACGTTCTTCCCGGCCAATCGCGATCACGAATAGACAGCTCGCGATAATGATGAGGGTTAGGAACCCGACTACGATCCGCTCTCCCGATGTCATCAGACCTGCAACAATACGACGACGATAAAGGCGGCCAGCAGGATGAGGAACAGCACCCTGGCGATGCGGCCGGTAACGGTGGCGAAAGCGGTAAAACCGTACGCCGCGGCGATCGCTGACATCACTCCAAAGAAGATGGCCAGCACTAGGAGCACGCCAGTTCTCCTACCGTACTAACCTGCGCCCTGTCCTCACGATTCATCATCGTGGTGCATACGAGAGTTAATCTAGATGGAGTTTGCCGCGACCCCACGTCGCGCTTGCCTTGAGGCGCCATGGCAACTACCCCAGTCTCCCTCTTCATCTGCTGTCGCCGTCGCGGGCAGCGACGGCGACAGCAGCAGAGGATAAAGGCACTAGGAGCAGTCCAAGCCCGAGAACGCCGTATCGTATGCGGCGTCGACGGCGGCCAGTTGAGGCGCGATAGAGGCGAGGCCCTCTACAATGGTGGCGTCGCCCGGGATGTCGTTGATCGCCTGAGCCAGGTCGTCGTAGGCATCATCGATGGGCTGCGTCCTCACGTCCACAACATCCCGCGCCGAAGCGTCAACGTCATCGAGAGCATCGCT
>JADFRV010000237.1 GCA_022561095.1 Chloroflexota bacterium
GGGCGCGCAGGCGGGCCAGGAGCTCCTGAAAGGCGAACGGCTTGGGCAGGTAGTCGTCAGCCCCGGCGTCCAGGCCGCGCACGCGATCCTCTACCGCATCCAGGGCCGTGAGCAACAGGACCGGCGTATCGACGCGGCTGCCGCGGAGGTTGCGACAGACCTGGAAGCCGTCGATTCCAGGCAGCAGGACGTCAAGCACGATGACGTCGTGAGAGCCGTCCATCGCCAGCGCCAGCCCGTCTTCCCCATCGTGAGCCACATCGACGGTGTGGCCTTCCTCCTCTAGCACCTTCCGTATTACCTGAACCAGCCGGCGCTCGTCTTCTACCACCAAGATGTACATTCGAAAGTTCCTCCTTGGGAATCATATTGTAGACGGCCAGCATTAAAGATTCATTAAAGAATGAGGGCTCTGAATTAGGGCCGACGACATCTCCCAGCGTACCGAGGAGAAGATCGACAGTATCCTCAGCGCGAGGGCAGATCACATGGGCGTCAGGGTGGCTTCGGCGGGCTCGGGCAGTCGGTGCCCGAAGGCGCGGAGTCGTCGGAGGTGACAGCCTAAATCTGAGTGAGCCGAGCGCCGCACGGGGCACGGAGGCTGGGTTCGTCCCAGCCTCCGTTTTCTTCTGACTAGACGGTGGCTAGATGGCAGGTATCGTTCAGCCCGACAAGTACGGCCCGAGGCCGGACGGGCTGGGGCTCAGCGATCTCCACCGTTGTCACTGAGGCGTTATCGAGCGTGAACGGCATCGGCCTATGGTAGCCTCGATGGAGCACGTCCAGCAGGAACACCGCGACAGGCCCTGCGTGGGTCACTACCGCGACCGACTCCTCTTCAGCGTGCCGCTCAGAGATGCCCCATAGCGCTTTGCACACCCGCTGCCGGAACGGCTCGCGCCCTTCCTCGCCGGGGTATTCCGGGTAATCGGCACTGTCGCTGAGCAGCTGCTCGATGAGCTGGGGACGCTGCTCCCGTATCTCCGGCCAGGTAAGGCCGGAGAGCTTGCCGAAGTCGTACTCCTGTAGCGCCGCCTGAACCTCCACCGTCAGCCCAAGCGGGCTCGCGATCGCCTCCGCCGTGTCCAGCGCCCGTCTGATGGGGCTGCTGTACACAGCGATGACTTGTCGCTCTGCCAGCGAAGCTGCCAGCTCCTCCGCCTGGCGGCGGCCGCGCTCCGTAAGGGGAAACTCCGCCTGCCCCTGGAGCCGCAGCTCACGGTTGCCCACAGATTCCGCGTGACGGATTAGAAGCAGACGCAATACTCAGACCCGCGCGCGGCGGCCGCAGTTGAGGCAAACCCAGATTTCATACTGCTTCTTAGGCCAACCACCGGACTCGCTCTGAAAGATCCATACGTCTGGCACAGCGACGAGGGTCTCGGCCAGCCAGCGCAGGCGGGACTTGGGGCGGTGCTCTACGTCCCAGGAGTGGTTGCCGCAGCGTCTACAGGGGGGGCCGTTCTCCTCTCGGCGAACGGCCCCCGGCGATCGTGCTTCTTTGGCGGGCACCGTCAGGCGAGCAGCTCCAGGAACTGACGCAGCATGCGGGCTGTGGCTCCCCAGATCCGGTGGTCCTCGTAAGTATAGGCCGGCACCAGCACCTCTTTCCCTTTGTGCTGGCGCACCTCAAGCTCCATGTTGCGCTCGTCCATCAGGTGAGGCAGCGGTACCTGGACTACCTGCGCTACCTCGTGGCTGTTGATCACGAACGGGTACGCGGAGTTCGTCTTCAGGATGCCGACATAGGGTGTGACGTGGAAGTTGCTGATGGTAAGCATATCGTCCAACTGCCCGATGATCTCCACGTCTTCCGGCTGCACGCCGATCTCCTCTGCGGTTTCCCGCAGGGCGGTAGACTCCAGACCATCGTCGTCGTCGTCACAGGCGCCGCCCGGGAAAGATATCTGGCCCTTATGGTGCTCTACCTGATGGGTGCGTTCAGTGAACACTATATGAGCCTCGCCATCTCGGTCATAGATCAGAACGAGAATGGCGGCAGGGGTCGCGTTGCCGCACTCCAGGCGCCGTGGTATATAGTCCGCCAGCGTCTGCCTGGTGCGTTCGAGCCATTCATCTGCAGGCATAGCTGGGACTGATATTATCACGAAACGGCGGCGGGCGGTCGCGTTAGGCTCCCGTGGCGCGGTACTGCTCCATTCTTTCACGAAAGTTAAACGCGTTGCAGATAGACCAGCCGCGCGTTGCCATCTCACGCAGATGCCGGTACGCGTCCGACCGCCTCGGCCCGTTCCCACAGCGTTCGGGGCACCTCAGTGCGCTTTGGGCTAGAGGTGAAGGTCTCGCGAGAACCCCTACCGATGGGTCAGGATGTCACCGGCTTGATTGTCGATGGCGTGTGCGAAGTGCCGCTCAGCCATGGCCGCAAACATCGCGTCACCACGCTCATCAGAGGCGACGACCTGCGAGGCGATAACCGTCATGAGAACGCCAGCCAACGTCGCGCGCTTGTAATCGACGAGGCACCGGCTCCATTCGTAGCCATCTACGCCCCGATCGCCAAGCGCATCGTGATACCGTTTCAACAAGTCCATCTCATGCGCGCGGCGGTCGGACACGCGGAGTCCGTTGCCAATGAAGTATGCGACATCCAAGATTCCCGGCCCGTGGCCGACTGTTTGCCAATCGACGGTTGTGAGCGGGTAGCCGCCCTCCTCGGTGCCAAACATCATGTTGTCCAGACGGTAGTCCCCATGTGTGACACAGCAGGGGCGTGTCCATGTGCGCCGCCAATCACTGAGTGAGGCGCCGAACGCCTCCCCGAGCGCGAGCGC
>JADFRV010000238.1 GCA_022561095.1 Chloroflexota bacterium
CGAGAGAGACCCGACCAAGAGGAGCGAGAGAAACCACTGGTGGAACTTGTATCTACCGCTAATGCTCGTCGTTCTGCGGTCGGCCCTAGAGGAAGCCAGCGGGCCCTCCGTCGCCCCGCAGTTTATCGTCAACAACCTTGACCAGTGGTACGCCGACCTTCGCTCCCTGCGCCAGTTGACGCCGAAGCTGGCCCAGCCGGAACCGGAGGAAGAGGCCCCTTCCTAGACGGTGTGGTAGGTAAGAACTGACTTGACTGGTGTGCTACTGGCTCTCCTGCGCTATATTGGTATCATCCTGGAGGAGGAGGTACCGGTGGTCGACTTTGATCACGCAGAGAGCGAAGTCCCGTTGATGCGCCCGAAGGTCGGGCGGCGTGGGGAAGTGTCCTTGGAGATGACAGCAGCGGAGATCATTACCCTTGCTGTCAACGCGGCGCAAAACGGATGGCCGTCAGATGCCCATGGGTGCGACTCAGGCGCTATGCGCGTGGTGATGGGAGAGGTCTTCGAGCAAATGATTCAGGCTAACCAACGAGCAGTCTCGGAACGCTAAGGCCTCTCGTGGGACTCTAGCTGGCCCCGTGCCCGCCGCCAGCTTCCACTAACTCCTGGTTCTGCGCAATAAGCGCATTAATCATCGCGGCCAGGCTTCTTGCGCTTAATACGCTTTCTGCGCGTACTATCGGTTTGAGTTTAGGACTCGGCTATGGGGGAGGCGCGTCGGTGCCATCACGGGTCCCTTTTAGTCTCCGGTACTCCCCCGCAATCCACTGTAGCGCCATCGATGTTACTCGACCCTCCCTGAACGATTGGCGGGCGAAGTCGGGATGCATGATGGGATGCGGACAGGTGCCCTTCTCGTCGGCACAGGGGCATCGACCCACTGGACTCTCATAACACGCGACGCAGACACTCATTTGTGACTAGTCTCCCAGCCCTCGCCGGCACTTACACGGGTGCGATCCAAGAAGGCCTCTAGGTCTTCGGGTCGAATTCGCCATAGGCGTCCGAGCTTGTGGCCGACTAGCTGCCGGTCCCGCAGCCACTGGTAGACGGTGCGCTCCGTCACCTGCAACCGCTCTCCCACTTGGGCTGGGGTCAGCAACTGCTCGTTCATACGCTCATCCCGCTTCTGCATCATACGACACTATCTTCTTGCTAACAACCCTTATTTCCTGTACACTGAATGCATGATAAGTGACCTTATCGTGCATTCGGAAGGGGCATCGTCGCTTGCGACTACCAGTCAGGACACGGCCGTCCGCCAGGCGAGCACCGATGCTCAGTTGGTGGCGTTGTGGCTGCACGGCCGCAGTCCGCATACGCAGAGGGCCTATCGGGGCGACGTGAAGCGGTTCTTGGACTTCGTGGACAAACCGTTGCACGAGGTCACGCTCGCCGACGTTCAGCGCTTTGCGGACTCCCTGCTGGGCCTCGCCCCGGCCAGCCGAGGACGCACGTTGTCGGCAGTGAAGTCCCTCTTGGCCTTTGGCCACCGCATTGGATACCTGGCTTTTGATGTCGGCCGACCGCTGAGGCTGCCTCGTCAGAAGAACCGCCTGGCCGAGCGCATCCTGTCTGAGTCCGACGTGCACCGCCTGCTCGCCCTGGAGCCGCATCGCCGAAACCGAGTTCTGCTGCGCCTCCTCTACGCTGGGGGACTCAGGGTCGCCGAGCTATGCACGCTGACGTGGCGCGACGCTCAGGAGCGGGGTGATTCTGGGCAGGTCGCCGTTTTAGGAAAGGGCGACAAGACACGGGTAGTGCTGCTGTCCACCGCAACGTGGCAGGAGCTTACGGGCTTGCGCGACGGTGCCGACACCGACGCTCCCATCTTCGGGTCCCGCAAGGGCGGCCATCTGGACCCCTCTCAGGTCCTCCGTATAGTCCGAGCGGCGGCTCGGCGCGTCGGAATACGGGCGCGGGTCAGCCCCCACTGGCTCAGACACGCCCACGCCAGCCACGCCCTCGACCGAGGCTGCCCTATCCACCTTGTGCAAGCGACCCTGGGCCATGAATCGGTCGCCACCACTGGCCGCTACTTGCACGCCAGGCCGACCGATAGTTCGGCGCGTTACCTCGGCGTGTAGGGGCCAGGCCATTGGCCTGGGCTGCCCACGGGCGGCTGTTGTGGCCGATCCTGGAGCCCGGGCAAGCCGAAAGCCACCGCTCACTCCAGACCGCCGATAGGCTGAGCATCGGCTGCGCCGCCTGGGCCGTCAGACCGGCCTGCCCAAGGTCCACGCCCACCGGTTCCGCCACACGTTCGCCACCTGGGCGATCGAGAACCAGGCCCGGGAGCTGGACGTCCAGTACCTCCTGGGCCACTCCACCCCGGATATGGTGCGGCGGTACTCCGCCACCTACAACTCGGAGAAGGCGGCCCGCGCCCACGAGGCGTTCAGCCCGGCGGACCGGCTCGGGGAGCGGATAGCCGAGGGTGCCCCGGCTATCCGCGTAGCCTGACCAGACACTAACCACACTTAGTGCGCGTTCCATCGGAGGCCGGCCGGGCCGGTGGCCGGACCCGAGTTCGCTACGACCCCGTGTTCTGATGACGAATGTTCGGCGACCCCGGGCGCGGGGAGCGCACGTTCGTGAAACCGCGACTCTGTCCACTGAGCAGTTAGGCGCTGATGCCTGACGTTCTAGCCAATCGCCATCAAAATTTCCCACCCGTCGGCACGCCGATGCTAAGATACAACCGTAGAAATGGCGGGAAGGAGAGTGATCTAGCAGTCGGTGCTAACCGAACTACCGGTAGAGAGGACGAGATTCTCGCCGAGGGGAT
>JADFRV010000063.1 GCA_022561095.1 Chloroflexota bacterium
GCCCTCTCACAGGAGCTGGCAGTCACCGTCCGCGAGACGGACAACCACTTCCAGGCCCAGAACACGCTTGACGCCGTTCTGGAGGCCAGCGGCAGCCTGCGCACCGTCGCCGTCAGCCTGATGAAGATCGCCAACGACATCCGCTGGCTGGGCTCTGGCCCCCGCGCCGGCCTGGGCGAGCTGGCACTGCCGGAGGTGCAGCCCGGCAGCTCCATCATGCCCGGCAAGGTCAACCCCGTCATCGCTGAGTCGCTCATCCAGGTGGCCGCCCAGGTCATCGGCAACGACGCCGCCGTCAGCGTCGCCGCCCAGGGCGGCTACTTCGAGCTGAACACGATGATGCCGGTAGCCGCCCACAACCTGCTGGAGAGCATCGAGCTGCTGGCAGCCGGCAGCGCCAACTTCAGCGAACGGTGCGTCAAAGGGCTGCGCGCCACAGAGCGCGGCCCCCAGACGGTGGCGCAGGGCCTCGCCATCGCCACCGCCCTGGCGCCGGTCATCGGCTACGACGCCGCCGCCGCCATCGCCAAGGAGGCCGCCGCCAGCGGCCGCACCGTCCGCGAGGTGGCGCGCGAGAAGACGGACCTATCGGAGGAGGAGCTCGACCGCATCCTGGACCCGGCGAAGATGACCGAGCCCGGCCTGAGCGACACTAAACCGCAATCATAAAGGAGGAACGCCCTGTCCGATAACACAGAGCTCGTATCAGCCTTCTGCCGCGCCTGGTCCAACCGCGACGTGGATGAGATCCTCGGCTACTTCGCCGAGGACGCCGTCTACCACAACATGCCCATGCCGCCCATGCAGGGCAAGCCCGCCATCAAGACCATCCTCCATCAGATCGTCTCGCCCACCACCCGGATCGAGTGGGAGACGCTGAACATGGCCGAGGCCGGCAACATCGTGTTCACGGAGCGCGTCGATCGATTCGAGATGGACGGCAAGAAGGTCGAACTGCCCGTGGCCGGCGTGTTCGAGATTGAAGGCGGCAAGATAAAGGCCTGGCGCGACTACTTCGATATGGCCGCCTGGACCCGACAGACCGGCGCTGGCTAGATCCGCCGCGCCGCCCGCGGGTCCAGCGCGTCCCGCAGCCCATCACCGATGAAGGTGAACGCCATCATCGTCAGGGCGATCGCCACCGCCGGGTACACCACCAGCATCGGCACGGAGTAGACCGCCGCGTAGCCGGCGTCCACCATGCCGCCCCAGGTCGCCTGCGGCGCGGCAACGCCGATGCCGATGAAGCTCAGCGCCGCCTCCGCGAAGATCGCCTGCGGCACCGCGAACGACAGCGCCACGATCACCGGCCCCAGGCTGTTCGGCAGCAGGTGCGTCACCGCTATTCGCCACCGGCTCGCGCCCAGCGCCTCCGCCGCCATGACGTACTCCCGCTCCCGCAGGGACAGCATCTGGGCCCGCACCAGCCGCGCGATCGTCACCCAGCCCACCAGGGAGATCGCCAGGATGATCACCGTAAGGCTGCCGCCCGGCACGGCGACGTCCGCCAGCACCCGGCTCAGGATGATGATCAGCAGCAGGTCAGGGAAGGCGTAGGTCAGATCGGTGATGCGCATCAGCAGGTTGTCCACCAGGCGGGTGGAGAGCGCCGCTATCGCGCCGATGGGCAGTGCGATAAGGAGCACCACAACCTGCGTGAGGATTCCCACCGAAAGGGATACCCGCGCGCCGAATAGGAGCCTCGATAGGACATCCCGGCAGACAGCATCAGTCCCCAACGGATGATCGGAGCTAGAGCCGCGCAGGGCGCCCGTAGCGCAGTCCTGGGCGTTCGGATCGTGCGGGGCGATCTGTCCGGCGAACACAGCCAGCACAACCATGGTCAGCACAACCACCAGTCCGACGACGGCCAGCCGGTTGCGCAGGAGGCGGCGGGCGGCGTCGCGCCAGAGGGAGCGCTGCGCCAGCGGCTGCTCCGTCGCCAGCGGCTTGCCCAGGGTTACGGCTCTCGCCATCGCCTAGTACCTGATCCTGGGGTTGAGCGCCACGTACATCACATCGACAAGGAGGTTCGCCATCGCGATCACCCAGGCGTAGAAGATCGTGATGCCCATGATCATCCCGTAGTCGCGCTGAAACACCGAAGCGACGAACTGCTTTCCCAGGCCCGGAATCGCGAACACCGTCTCCACGATGAACGACCCCGTCACCAGGCTCGCGGCGATCGGGCCCGATACCGTGAGCACCGGTATCATCGCGTTCTTCAGGACGTGCCGCCCCAGGACCAGCCGCTCCTGGAGACCCTTTGCGCGGGCGGTACGCACGTAGTCCTGCTCCAGCACCTCCAGCACGGCGGCGCGGGTGATCCGGGCGATGTAGGCCGCCGGCAGAGCGCCCAGTGTGATGGTGGGCAGGATCGCCTGCTTCCAATTGGGTAACAGCCACCAGCTCTTCTCCCAGCCGAAGACTGGCAACCACCCCAGCTGGACGGCGAACACCATGATCAGCAGGATGCCCAGCACGAAGCTCGGCGTACTGGCCGCTGCGGTCGATAAGAAGACGGAGGCGTAATCGATGACGCTGTTATGCCTGACGGCGGCGACCACCCCTAGGGTCACCCCCACCACCAGCGCGAACGTCAGCGCCATGAGGCCCAGAACGGCCGATACCTCCATACCCTCGCGGATAATGCTGGTGACGGGACGGTCCTGGTACTGAAACGAGACGCCCAGGTCCCCCTGGACGGCGTTCCCGGAGAACGTGAGGAACTGCCGCCAGATGGGCTCGTTCAGGCCGTACTTGTTCTCGAGCTGCTCCTCCAGCTCAGGCGAGAGCGGGCGGTCACTGGTGTCCCAGGGCCCGCCCGGGACCAGGTGCATGAGCAGGAAGGTAACCAGCGCCGCAAGGAAGAGAACCGGCCCTAACCAGAGTAGCCGCCGGATCAAGTAGCCCGTCATGGCTTACGGGTGCGCATGGGGGCTGCGACGTGCAGCCCCCATGCGGATACCCTCGTCTAGTGGTCCAGGATGGCCGTCTTCCAATAGAAGAAGTCTCCCGGCTGGCCGTCGGCGCCGGTCATGATGAAGTCGCTGACGTACTGCTTCACCAGCCACGTGTTCTCGGCGTTGAACAACGGGCACAGCGCCGCGTCCTCGTCCAGCAGGATCAGTTCCGCTTCCTGCCACAGCGCTGCTGCCGCATCCGGGTCGGTCTCATTCAGCGCCTCGTCCACGGTGGCGTCGAACTTGGGGTTGCTGTAACCACCGGCGTTCAGACCGCCGTCCGTGATCCACATAAGCAGCCAGTTCTCCGGGTGGTGATAGTCCTGCCCGAAGCCGATGAAGGCGATATCGAAGTTACCGGTGCCGAACGCCTCACCGAAGGCGGGCGGATCCATGGGGTCAAGCGTGACGTCAATCCCCAGGTTCTCGCTCCACTGGCCCTGGAGGAACGCCGCGCGCGTGGAGTTGGGGTCGATGTTTGCGAAGCTGAACGTGACTGACGGGTAGGATGCGCCGCCTGAGGCGGCGTCCAGCACCAGCTTCACCGCCGAGTTCGGGTCGAAGGAGAGGTTCTGACCGCGATCGTCGGCGAAGAACGGGTCCAACCCCTTCGGCAGCCAGGAAGTCGTCGGTACGCCCTGGCCCTGCTGCACTTCATTCACGAGCGTCTGCCGGTCGATGGACTGGCAGAACGCCTGCCGCGCCCCCAGCTGATCGAACGGCGGGCGCGTCTGGTTGAACTCAAAGGCGAACGTCACGGCAAGCGCGACTCGTCGCAGCTCGTTCGCGTAACTCTCGTCATCGGCGATGCTTCGCAGGTCAGAGACGGGCACCGGCACCGCATCCAGGTCACCCGCCAGGTAGGCCGCAAACGCCGTATTCCCGTCTTCAATTATCTGGAACACTATCCGGTCGAGCACGGGCTCCATCTCCGCGTCCCAGAAGTTCGGGTTCCTCTCCAGGACGATGCTGCTGCCATGGTTCCACTCGGCCAGGCGGAAGGGGCCGCTGGCCACCAGGTTGCCCGCCTCGGTCCAGGTCGTGTTGGTGATATCGCCGTACTGCTCGATCACGTCCTGCCGCAGGGCGGCGGCCGGCCACAGCGCCATCAGCAGGTTGAAGGTCGTGGACGGCCGCGTGATCGTGACTTCCAGCGTGCGATCGTCGACTGCTCTGACCTTCACGGCAGCGCGTAGCTGCTCGATCGCCGCCTCGTCCGCGTCCTCGGTGAACGCCAGGTCGGCGCCACCCTCGATAATCTCCGTGTAGTAGGTGGTGCCGTAGTAGGAGGCCAGGCGCGGGTCCATCAGGCGTTGGATCGCGTACACGAAGTCGTGGGCGGTGATCGGCTGGCCGTCCTCCCACACCGCGTCCTCGCGCAGGTTGAAGGTGTAGGTCAGACCGTCGTCGCTGATCCCGCCGTTCCCGCTGCTCGGTACCTCGGTAGCCACGTACGGCGCCGCCTCACCCGTAATCGGGTCGAAGCGGAGCAGGGTGGCGAATAGGTTCTTGGACACCGTCACCGACGTCGCGAAATCAGCGAGGCTAGGGTCGATGTAAGGGGGCTCCCCATCCAGCGCGATGCGTAGCGTCTGGTCCTCAGCCAAATCGCCGGATACGGGCCCTCCATCCCCGCTATTGCAGGCAGCGAGGCTGACCAGCGCAACGACGGCTAACAGCGCGACTCCGATATACCAACGTGAAGACAAGAGTCTCATCTCACCCCTCCGACCCAATCGTTACAGACATAACCGCTTATTAACCGGTGATAGTAGCCACAACTAATGGATGACATACCATGGCCAAGCGTTACAGCCGCCGGCAACGGATTTCGGAAGAAGTCACGGAAATCTGAGGAGGAGAGAAGCCGGGAGCGGAAGCGGATAACGGGCGGAACGCGCCGAATAGCACGGCTCAGACTCATTGAAGGAGGGCGACGGACAGCGAGTGTCCCGCCCAGGCGCCCTTCTTGGAGCCGGGCGTGCCTAGGTTAGGGACGGCCGGTCCCGTGGCGGCCGCTGTAACCTGGGGAGGAGTAACTCCGCGAGGATAATAATAAGCCCGATCCCGATAACAGCATCGCCTATGCTGAACACGGGAACCGGGCCTGGGGACCCCCAGGTGATACGATCCGAGAGCAGTTCCAGATGAGTATCACCCTCATCCAGGAGAACGTTCTTGGTCTGCGGTACCGAATCGCCCAGCTCCAGCTCCACCAGCTTGTCTTCAAGACCCGCTCTCTCCATTGTGGTGGGAGCGATAGGCATCAGCCCTCCGTTGGCCACGATGACCAACAAGTTCAGGAGCATACCAATGCCGATTACCAGGAATCCTACCCGTCGCCGGTTCAGGACGACAAACGCCACCAGGAGAACGTACGAGGCAGGAAAGACGAACCTGCGTAGTACATCTGCGTCCCCAAAGTCAACGTAGATCACGACGACCTGGGCTAAGAGAGCCAGGAAAACCAGCCACCCGAAGCGTAGATCAATCTTCGAGAAGGCCAGCCGCCATCGCTTAGTCAAGATCCTGGAAAGACTACCGGGGAACTGGAGCGGGACGGTATTCGGTTTAAGGGGCGATCGCCTTTCGGTTGCTTAGCGCCACCAGAGGGCGGCGGCGGAGGCCGCCACCACAGCGCTAACAACTGCAAGCGAGTACGCCAAATAGAGCAGTCGTGCTTTCATGGTACCCCTTCCTCCTTACGGATTCCCTTAAATAAGGGTATCCCATTGATACCCCAATATCATAGAGATGTCAAGGGGTCACCATAGAAATCCAAAAGAATTGAGGACGAAAAGGGAGATCCTGCAGGTTATGGTTAAGAAGAAGCCGCCGGAAGCCTGCACAAGCTCCCGGCGGCCTTACGACAGCTTCTTCTCTAACTCAGGAGCACCATTGAGCGACCACAGACTCCCCGCTCGCGCTGTCCGCCGGCACATAGCGGACTACATGGAGGTCAACGCTACCGCAGCCTCCGCTAAAAACTCGATGGTCCAGGACAAGAGTGCCCGGGGAGCTGTCCAGGGGAGGCTGACCACAGCCATTCCCCTGGACAGCACAGGCAGTGATGGCGAAAGTGTCGTGCGCTTCCGTGGACTGGAGCAGTGAGTTCTGCCCGGCTATCGCCGCCAGCAGAAGCGCCACAAACAGGACTATCAAACCCAATCTCATTTATCAGCCTCTACGCCCAGTATGCCAACCCATTCTCGCCGCAATCTCGCCGCGAACCCGCAGCTAAGCATTCTATTAGCGAACAGCCCTAGATAAAAGCGCTCTGCCCAGCCACCATAGCCAGGGCCAGCGCTACGAGTACAACCAGCAAATTAAGCTTCATCATCTTCTCCTAGCACTAGTTTGCCAGCCTCCTCTCGCCGAAATCTCGCCGCAAACTCGCCTACCTCTCCCAAATAGGAAAAAGCGGCCTTTCGGCCGCTCTGTGGCGTCTGATGCTATGGCTCGCGCCGGCGTTTAGCGCTTGTCTAGGATCCGGCTACAGATCTCCTCGAACTCCGGAATCTCCTCTCCGCCCACACCCTCGGAGACGATGCCGACGTATTTGCGGTAGCAGAAGGTAGCCGCCTCCGCCTGATCGGCCAGGATGTAATTACTCATCAGGCGGTACCAGGCGGCCTCGTTATATTCGTCCAGGCTGAGTATCTGCTGGCAGAGGTCAGCGCTGCGCTTGTACTCACCCCGCTCGGTATAGGCGCCGGCCATGGTCGTCAGGAGCCGCATGTGCTGCTCTTCAAGCTGCCAGCGCATCGTCTCCACCCACTCCGTGTAGAACTCCTGGCCGAACTGTCCCGAATACAGCGCCAGCGCCTTCTCCATTAGAGACATCGCCTCGTCACCCTCCGGAGGCAACCCCTCTGCCTTCTTCAGCGTCTCCTGGAACTCATCCACATCGAATCGGAAGCTGCCGTGCGGATCTAGAATGTAACTCCCACTGTCCTTGCCAATGCACTCCGGATAGAGGGCCTGACGCAGCCTGTAGAGGTTGGAGTGGAACAGGCTGCTGGTCTTCTCATTGGGCAGGTCCGGCCAGAGAGCGGTCACTATCTCCTCTTTCCTCAGCGGCCTGCGGTTGCAGAGGAAGAAGAAGAACATCTCCTTGCTCTTCTCGCTCCGCCACTCCAGATCAGTGACCTCCCGTCCGTTCATCTCCACCCGCAGGTGGCCGAACCCGAAAGCGGCCAGACCAGAGGCAGCCTCTTCTTGATCAGCCCCCTCATCACCGATTGCGGCGGGCGCCAGCGCGGCGCTCTTAACAATCTTCAACATGCGGGCGTAGTAGCCGTCAGCCAGCTTGTGGGCCGCGGCATACTGTACAAGAAGGAGCGCCCGGCCTGCCTCCAACCGGAGGAAGTGGTCGTAGCCCAGCTCCTGCACCAGCTTGGCGGCGGCGTCCAGGCAGTCCAGGGCCAGCCTCTTTCGCCTTAAGGAGAAATAGACCTCTCCCAGGTGAAAGTACACCTTGGCAAGCTCCCTCTTGGCGTCACCCTCTTTGAGAAGCGTGACCGCCCGCTCCAGGGAGGCGGTGGCTTCCTTTAGCTGGCCGCGGTCTCGCTGGATGAGTCCCCTGGTGGTGCTGCAGATGCCCAGCTCGAACACGCCCCCCCGCTCCTCGGCATCGGCGGCGGCTTGCCCTACCGTGGCCTCGGCCTCTCCGATGTCGCCGGAGAGCCGCTGGGCGTTGGCCAGTCCGTCCATGATATGGATGCTGATGTAGGCGTCGTCCAGCTCGCGGGCTAGGCCCAGGGCACGCCGGTACTGCTCGATCGCCTCGGTGAGTTGACCGCGGTCTTGTTGGAGGCCGGCCAGGGAGTCCAGCAGGTAGGCCTCGGCGTAGGTGCTGTCCATCTGGCGGGCCTTCTCTAGACCCTGGCGGTTCACCTCCTCGGCTCGCTCCAACTCGCCTTGATAATAGTAGAGCATCGCCAGGTTATTGAGGGTCTGCACAAGCATCTCGTCGTTGCCCAGCTTCAGCCAGCGGACGCGAGCCCGCTCCATATGACCGATAGCCTCGCTGAGGCGGCCCAGGCTGACAAGGGTGATACCCAACTGGCCGCTGACGTGGGCGATGTTGTAGGCGTCGCCCTGGGCCTGGTAGATATCCATGACCCCCTTCAGCTCCTCCAGCGCCTTGGCGAACTCGCCGCACATGCCGTGCGTGATCCCCAGCTCCTTGCGGGCCTCCGTCAGCACGGACATCGGCCCGTCGTGCTTCAGGAGCAGGGAACGGGCCCTGCTCAGCACCTCTTTAGCCTCGTGGTATGCCCCCTTGAAGCGCAGGCACATCCCCTTGGTCACCAGCGCTTCGGCCAGGGCGATCCAGTCGCCCTCTGCTTCGAAACTCTGGATGGGGCGAGCGAGGACGGCAAGCGCCTGGTCTAGCTGGTTCAGGTAGTGAAGCACGCGCGCTTTCCAGAGAACCAGCTTGGGCTGGGCGTCCAGCTCATCCCCCGGAATCGATTCCAGCCAGTCCGCCAGCGTGTCCCACTTCCCTTGCTCGAACAGGCTGCGGCCGACACGCTCCGTGACGTGGACGATGCGCTCCCACGCCCCGGCCTGGAGGAGATGATACACGGCCTCCTCCCACTGTCGCTCCCGTTCGAACATCTCGGCGGCCCGCTCATTGAGCTCCGTGAACCGCTTCGGCTCCTGTGTGCGGAGGCGACTTACCAAAAAAGCCCGGAACAGCTTGTGATAACCATAGCGCTCTGGGTCCGCCTCCTCACGCGCAACGAACAGGTTACGGCGCTCCAGGTAGCTGATCATCTTCTCGCTGTTCTCTATCCCCAGCAGTTCGTCCAGCCACTTGGGATCCATCCTCCGCGGCACCGCGCTGCCCACGAGAAACTGCTGCACATCCTCCGGCTGCACGCTGAACTGCTCCAGGCTGATGTACTGGAACAGCGTGTCCGAATCCTTGAGCTGCTCCAGCGATATCGAGGTTCGAGCGGCCTGTACTTTGTCCGCCATTAGGATAAGCGCCGCCACCCATCCCTCCGTCACGTCGGCCAGGTGCTGCGCGTCATCCAGGGATATCTCCTTGTCCAACACATCGCGGTAGAGCTGGGCAACCTCATCACAGGTGAAGGCGAAGGCCGTCGCCGCCACCGTCGCCACCTCCCGGCGTACGGCCAACATCGGCAGGATGGCCAGATCAGGTTGCGTGCGCGTTGAGAGCACGAGGTGACAGTGCGCGGGCAGACGGTACATCCAGCCCTCAAACACCTGCCGTACCTCCGGCGCCGTCTCATCCAGATAGTGAAAGTCGTCAACTATGAGGACAAACGGCTGATCAACCTCCTCGACAGCGGCGACCATAAGGTCTACCCAGCGCTCCACGCTCACCTCCCCGTCCCCGTTAAGCGCCTCCTCAATCTCCGCCCCGAACGAGGAGAAGTGGACCCTGCCGCAGGCCAGCCAGTAGCTGAGGAACGTCCGCAAGTCGCGGTCGCGCTCGTCCAACGTGTACCAGCAGACGGGCGCATTCCAGCTCCTGGCAAAGTCCAGAAGCAGCGTCGTCTTGCCGTAACCTGCGGGGGCGCTGACGATCGTTATTCGTTGGGACGTGTACTCAGCGAGGAGGTCGATCAGCCGCTGACGGTTGATGATCTTGCCCCGCTGAGAGGGCAACGTTAGCTTAGCCGGATAGGGGACTGACGCCGGCTGGTTCTGCCCGCGGATATCTGTACGTTCTGCCATCACTGCTCACCTGAGCAAAGCGCATCAGCCCCTCCTAATAGAGGGGCCTGTGCTCTAACGGTAAGACGGTGAGGGGATGGCTATGTTACTGCGAATGCAGCCCATCGGCTCTAAATACGAAAATGGAGCCTGAATAGGGGCTCTGCCCCGGCCCGCGCCCGCTAAACCTTCCCGATCAGCGTTTTGAGGAGCGCCCGTGTCCGGTCAAGCGAGCCGCTAGCGTCATCCCCGACAGGAAACATACCGGCCAGAAAGTCCGT
The DNA here is from genome assembly GCA_022561095.1 of Chloroflexota bacterium. Lineage (GTDB taxonomy): Bacteria > Chloroflexota > Dehalococcoidia > SM23-28-2 > RBG-16-64-32 > JADFNQ01. The sequence goes on from JADFRV010000063.1 coordinate 9,938, forward strand.
CGCTCCCGCCGCCGCAAATGCGCGCAGCTGCCCCTCAACCTCCTTCTCGTCACCCACAATCGCCACCGCCGCCGGCCCCGCCGCGCCCTCAATGTTCAGCATCCGCTGATAGTTCGGCAGCGTCCCGTAAATCTGGAAAGACCTCGCCGCTCGCTCCCGAGCCTCGCCCACGTCGTCCGTCACCGCAATCGGCAAAGCAACCACCACCCGTGGCTCCGCGCGTCCGGCTGCCTTGGCCGCTGAATTGATACGCGGGACGATGTGTGTCTCCAGCGTCTTCCGTCCCACCATCCAGGTCACCGTCCCGTCGGCCAGTT
>JADFRV010000239.1 GCA_022561095.1 Chloroflexota bacterium
GGAATCCGCACGGAGGACCGTGGTGGCCGGTGCCCGCGACTACCTCACGAAACCGCTCAAGACGGATGAGGTAATCAAGGCCGTACAGACCGCTCTCTCCCAGCAGGAGCGCCGGCGGGCGTTGACATCGGGAGAGCCCGTGCCTGGCGCAAGGAGCGCGGGCATGGTGATCACGGTCTTTGGCGCCAAGGGCGGCATCGGCAAGACGACCGTGTCCACCAACCTGGCCACGGCATTCGTAGCGATGAACGCGGGCAGCGCTGTCATCGTGGACATGGATACCGTCTTCGGTGACGCCGCCATGATGCTTGATGTCCCTGTTGAGGCCAGCCTCGTGGAGGTGGCCGAGAGGATTGATGAGCTGGACCGGGAGAAGCTCGGCGGCTACCTCGCCCAGCACGAGACTGGGGTCAAGGTACTGCCGGCGCCGTTTGAGCCTGTGGACTGGCGCAACGTTAGCCCGGAGGCGGTAGAGAAGGTGCTCACGCTGCTGGCGCAGACCCACGACTTCGTGGTAGTTGACTGCCCAGCCACGTTCACAGACCTGGTGGCGGTGGCCCTGGAAAAGGCTACCGTCGTGTTGCTGATGACCAGTCTGGATATCACCAGCATCAAGGACACAACTACCGCTCTTAAGCTCCTGAGCGGCGGCATCAACAATGAAGACAAGATAAAGCTGGTCGTAAACCACGCCACCAACGCCAACTCCCTGGGGGAGGAGGACGTGAGCAAGGTGCTCCGGCGCGAAGTGTTCTGGTCGATCCCACATGATGAGGAGATCGCGGCAAGCGCCCAGCTTGGGGCACCGGTGGTAACAGACCGCCCGCTCTCCAAGGTATCTCAGACGATCATGGAGCTAGGGGCGATGCTGGCCGGGGTTGAAGCCAGATACAGCGACAACAGTCACAGCGACAACGGGGGAGCCCCGGGCGGGCTGCTTACGAAGCTATTCAAGCGCTAAGGCACACTTTCAGGGGAGGTTGAAAAGTCATGACAACGTGGCAAGAGAAGTTCAAGGAGATATCCAGGCCGAGTGGCAACGATGGCAACGGCCGCCGCTATAACCAGGACGGCCTCGACGAATCCCAGTGGGAGACGGTGTTCGCCGTTCACCAACGCCTCATTGAGGACATGGATCCAAACACGATCGAAAAGCTGCCCCCCGGAGAGGCGCGTGAGGTTGTGGAGAAGGCCGCCCGCGCAATCATGCGCGACGTCGCCGCCGGAGTGGCCGGTGTCGAGCGTGACATACTAATCTCTCACGTGGCCGACGAAGTGCTAGGTCTTGGGCCTATCGAAGTGATGATCGCCGACCCATCGATTTCAGAGGTGATGGTAAACGCCCCCGACAACATCTTTTATGAGCGAGACGGCGTCCTCTACCTCAGCAACGCCCGCTTCCGCGACGATCGCCACATCATGCGGATAGCGGAGCGCATACTGTCGCCGCTGGGCAGGCGCGTAGATGAGTCCTCACCGTACGTGGATGCCCGCCTTGAGGACGGCTCGCGCGTGAATATCATCATCCCGCCGGTGGCGCCGCGTAGTCCCACGATAACCATCCGAAAGTTCCGCACCGACAAATACACGATGGGCGACCTGATGAGTGGCGGAACCGTGACCCCGGAGCTGGCGGAGTTCTTCAACGCCTGCATCAAGGGCCGCTTAAACACGATCGTCTCCGGCGGTACGGGTACAGGCAAAACCACTCTCCTCAACGCCCTGTCCGCCTACCTCCCCGCCACTGAGCGGATCGTGACTATCGAGGACCCGACGGAGCTGCGGCTGCAGCAGCCCCACGTAGTCTCACTGGAGGCACGGCCGCCGAACCTGGAAGGGAAGAACGAAGTCACGCAGCGAGACCTGGTGCGCAACGCCCTACGCATGCGTCCCGACCGGATCATCATCGGTGAGGTCCGTGGGCCCGAGGCGTTCGACATGATGCAGGCGATGAACACCGGCCATGAGGGCTCGCTCACCACCGTGCACGCCAACTCGCCCCGCGATGCTCTGATGCGGGTGGAGAACATGATCCTCATGGCGGGCTTTGACCTGCCGGTGCGGGTCATTCGGGAGCAAATGTCATCCGCCCTGCACATAGTCTTCCAGCTGGCCCGCTTCGTGGACGGCTCGCGCAAAGTGGTAGCTGTAAGCGAGCTATCCGGCCTGGAGGGCCAGATCATAACCTTGCAGGAACTGTTCCGCTTCCACCATGAGGGAGTGGACGCCAACGGCCATGTGCTAGGGAGCATAACGCCTACCGGCATCCAGCCCCGTTTCCTGGACCGGCTGGCGGAGATGGGCGTCCAGATCCCGAGCGATCTATTTTCGCCGGTAAGGGGGTAGGCAATGGGACTGGCATTACTGGGATCCACAGCCGCATTTCTAGGCGTACTCTTTCTCGTCATCGGCTTCCACCAGGCGCGGGGCAGCAGGTCGAGAGCACAGCGCCGGCTGGAGAGTTTGGAGCGCTACTCCGCCCCGCAATCGGAGAGTGCTGTGCCGCTGGCGTTACGCGAAAAGGGTAGCGCTTGGGCCGAGCGAACGCGCAGCCAACTGGAACGCGCCGGGCTGGCTCTAAAGCTCCACGAATACGTCGCCTTGCGCGTACTGGTGGCGCTGGTCGCATTCGTCGTCGTCCTTGCCTTGGGCAACGGACACGCCCTCGCCTTTCTCCTTGGCATCGTAGCCGGCGGCGTCGCCTACATGTTGCCCGCTTTCTACGTCCGCATGCGCATAACTCGGCAATTGCGGAAGTTCAACGACCAGTTGG
>JADFRV010000240.1 GCA_022561095.1 Chloroflexota bacterium
GGCAACCCTCGACCGGGGCGCGTCGAGGGAGTGCCTGGGAGATGCCGTTGCCCTTACCGACAGGGCCGCCCGCATGATTCGCGAGCTCATGCTGTTTGCCCGTCGCGACAAGGCCTCGGACTACCGACCCGTGGATGTGAACCAGATCATCAACAGCGCCACGACTATTTGTCGCCAGACCTTCGACCGCAAGATCGCCATCGACGTGGACATCGGCAACATCCCCGCCATCCTCGGCGACTCCATGCAGTTGCAGCAGGTTTTCCTGAATCTGTGCATAAACGCCCGGGACGCCCTCGACCTCCGGCTGGTCCGCCTCGAGGTTTATATCCCGGCTGAAGAGCAGAATTACGCTAAACCTATTCTAAGCACGAGGAACGGAGGGAGCTATGACGACAAACGGTAGGGAGCACGATGTGAACGCCGCCAAGATCAAGGTTGTCGGTGTCGGCGGCGGCGGGTCCAACGCGGTGTCGAGGATGTTCAGAGAGCGAATCACCGGCGTCGAGTACATCGTCGTCAACACCGATTCCCAGGCGCTGATCAGGTCCGACGTTCCGCTGAAGATCCAGATCGGCGACGAGCTCACCGGAGGCAAGGGAGTCGGCGGGGACCCCGAGCTCGGAATGCGCTCCGCCGAGGAGAGCCGGGAGGAGCTGTACGAGGCCGTCCGCGACTCCGACATGGTCTTCGTGGCCGTCGGAATGGGCGGCGGCACCGGCACGGGTGCGGCGGCCGTCATAGGCCAGGTCGCCAAGGAGACGGGCGCCGCGCTGCTGGCGCGGGTGCCCCACGCCTCCGGCATGCTGGACGGCACCTACACGCCGGGGATGACCTTCGACTCCTCGGACCACCGCAGCCACCGCAAGCAGGAGTGGCTGGAGAACAGCCTGGGCAAGGTGTCGCGGCTGGACTTTCTGTACGGGGAGGGCAGCGGGCGTACCATCGGCCAGGCGGCGATGCAGTTCGTGCTGGCGGAGCCGACAGTGACCTCTGTGCTGCCCAACTTCCTCAACGAGTCCCAGCTCCAGGAGTTTGTTGCCGCCCCCGATACGCCGCCGCTCACCGAGGACGAGCTCTCCCGCATCGCCGACCTCTACGACCACGGCTTCTACGTTGAGGAGGCCGTAGCCCCCACAGGCCAGGGTTGAGGGCGGGTTCTATGGGCAGATCGGGCCGAGAGGGAGACGAGCCCAGCCGACGGCAGGTGGTGAAGTTCACCTTCTATCGAGTCGATTCGGCCTGGCGCAGCCTGCCGCGGCCGCAGCGGGAGAAGGCGAAGGGCGAGCTGTGCCGCGCCGTGGAGTCGTTCGGTGACTGCCTCCTCATACGTAGCTACAGCCTGATGGGGATGCGCGGCGACGCCGACTTCATGCTCTGGCAGGTGGGTGACCGGCTGGAGGAGATACAGGAGCTGGCCACGGCCGTGTTCAGCACCGCCATGGGGCCGCATCTATCGGTGCCTTATTCCTATCTGGCGATGACGCGCCGCTCCATCTACGTGTCACCCGAGGAGGGCGGGCCAGCCAGCCACACGGTACTCAGCCCCGGCGATGCCAAGTACCTGTTCGTCTACCCGTTCGTCAAGACGCGGGCCTGGTACAAGCTCTCCAAGGACGAGCGCCAGCGGATGATGGACGAGCACATCGGCATCGGACGCAAGTATCCGTCGGTGAAGCTGAACACTACCTACTCCTACGGACTGGACGACCAGGAGTTCGTCGTCGCCTTCGAGACGGATGAGCCAGCCGACTTCCTGGACCTGGTGATGGAGTTGCGGGAGACGGAGGCGAGCTCCTACACCCTCAGCGATACGCCTATCTTCAGCTGCATTGCTATGGGCCTGCGGGAGGCGCTGGACACCCTGGGCGCCAGCGGCGACACGGCGCCTCGAAGCGCCGGTGCGGCCATCGAGGCGATTAGGGCGGGCGGCTGGACCCGCGTTGCGGCCGCTGAGGCGCTGCCGGAAGGGGCCTCGCAGATCGTGTACTTCGGCGGCGATCAGGTAGCGCTGTTCAACGTCGGCGGTCAATTGTACGCCGTCGGCAACCGCTGCTCCCACGCCAACGGGCCGCTAGCCGAAGGGGTAGTGGAGGGTGGTTGCGTTACCTGTCCCTGGCACGGCTCTCGCTTCGATCTCGCCAGCGGGCAGCCGCAGGGTGGCCCCGCGGTGAAGCCGGTCCCCACCTATCGTGTGAAGGTGGAGGACGGCGAGGTGTTTCTCGGCGCCGGCGAGCCTGCCTACCGGTAGGCAGGGCGGCGGCTGCGGCGAAGAGCGGCTGATTTAGCACAGCCGCCGGAGGAGCACCGGGCCTTAGTGTCCAGGCCTAATACCTCCATATGGAGATTGTAGGCTAGAGGGTGTTAGTGTATCCTAACATCGGGCCACCAGAGAGGCGATTGGCGCATGACTTCCACGCAGCCGACCACGACGATAGAGGACTACCTCCAGACTATCTACAGCCTCCAGACCGAGGGCGAGACGGTGATCTCAGCTCGTCTGGCCCGCTGGATGCGGGTGACGCCGCCCACCGCCTGGGCTACGGTGCACCGCATGGAGCGCGACGGTCTGGTGGCGATCGACGACAAGAAGGTGATCCGGCTGACCCGCAAGGGGCTGAAGCTGGCCGAGAACGTCGCCCGGCGTCACCGCCTCTCCGAGCGGTTCCTCGTTGACATCCTCGGCCTCGGCTGGGCGGAGGCGCACGAGGAGGCGCATCGGTTCGAGCATGCCATTTCGCCTCGCGTGGACGAGCGCATCTTC
>JADFRV010000064.1 GCA_022561095.1 Chloroflexota bacterium
GGATCATGCCGCCGGGCGATTCCAGCACAGGGGCTCAGGGTGGCCCTTCGACAAGCTCAGGGTGAGCGGTTGCGAACGTATCCGCTCGTGGTGAGCCTGTCGAACCACGAGCGGCGCCCTCCGGGGGTCAGGCTTAAGCCTGACCCCCGGTCGCATCGTCCCGCCACCTCAGCTCGTACAGCCGCACCGGGTCTTCGAACCCACGCAGCTCGGTCTCGCCTAGGTCGGCGAACAGGAACTGCTTGCCTGCGGCCAGCTCTCTAACGACAACAGGAGCGAGAATCTGACCCGCCTCAGCGTGTGCACATATGCGCGCCGCCAGGTTCACAGCCGTCCCGAACAGGTCCTCCTCCTCCGCTATCGGCTCGCCAGCGTTCAGGCCGACCCGCACCTGTATCGGCTCTTCCGCTGACTCGTTGCGCTCCGCGAACGCCCGCTGTATGGCGATGGCACAGTCCAGAGCCTTCGTCGCCGAGGAGAACGACGCCATGAAGCCGTCGCCCATAGTTTTCACCTCGGAGCCGCTGTGGGACTTAAGCGCCTCCCGGACGATACGCTCGTGCTCCCGCAGCAGCTCCCGAGCCTTCACGTCGCCCATCCGCTGGGTCAGCGCCGTAGAGCCCTCGACATCCGTGAAGAGGACGATGCGGAAGGCGCCAGCCTCAGGCGGCTCTGCGCCAGCTGCGGTCTCCTCGCCCTCGCCCAGGAACTTGTCAACGGCGCTTGTCACTGCCTCCATGTCACCCAGGTATGGCGCCAGATCCGCTCCCTCGAGAGGGGCAAGGCGAGCATTCGGGATCCAGGAGGCAAGATTCATGGCCTCATCCACCGTCGGGAATGGAAGCTGACGGCGATGAAGCACCAAGGTAGTTGTCTTTACCTCTGGCAACAGGTCGGTAACGTCGAACCCCTTAGACGCATCCGCTATGACCCGCACCGCCTCCGGCGTCACGCATTCGCGGATCAGAGCGGTGGCCTGGCGCGCTGGCTCGCATGCGGACCATCCCAGCACAGCGTGTGCCACTGTCTCGGTGTAGAGTTCCCAGTCTGTGTTGATGAGGGCGCCTGTTTCTTGGATCCGTTCAGATATCAAGCTGGAGCCTCGAGTAAACGAGTTCCAAAGAACTAGGTGGGATACCTGCTCCGGGTGGCGCGTCGAATAGGAGATAGCCACCTGCCCCGCCAACATCGGCGCGAACAGAGCAAACCTCTCTAGGCCCAGGCGGTTCACCACCGCCTCCAAGTCCAGCAGGTGGGCGTCGAGGGAGAAGTCGCTGACATCTCGTGCCGACATGCCGGAGCCCCTGCCATCGTAGCGGACGTGCATTCTGTTCGCCGCCAGGCTCTCATAAAAGCGACGGTATTCAGGGATTTCCCACTCCACCTGCGTATGGCCGAGTGAAAGGGCTGGCATGGACACCAGCGGCATGCCGTCCCCTAACGTCCAGTAGGCGATGCTCACCCCGTCCTTGGTCTGGGTGTGCTGGATGCGCGGCTCCATGACGGGGTTATTGTACTCCAGCTACACCATCTCGAAGTAGCGGCGGCGCTCCCAGTCGCTGACGGCCAGCCGGTGCTTCTCCACCTCCCACCGGCGGAAGGCGGCGTACTGCTCGACGAACTCCTCGCCGAACCAGTTCCGCGCTAGCTCGCTGGCGCGGAACCGCTCCAGCGCCTCCGGCAGCGTCCGCGGCAGTAGCTCGGCGTCGGTCAACTGGTAAGCGTTGCCCTTTGTGGGCGGCGGCGGTTCGAGGCCGCTCTCGATGCCGTGCAGTCCGCCGGCGAGGGAGGCGGCGAGCGCCAGGTAGGGGTTGAGGTCGGCGCCGGGCACACGGTTCTCCACCCGGATAGCGGCCGGGCTGGAGGCGATGACACGCAGGGCCACGGTGCGGTTATCGAGGCCCCAGGTGAGGTTGGTAGGGGCCCACGTCCAGGGGACGAAGCGCTTGTAGGAGTTGACGTTGGGTGCGTACATCAGCATGAGCTCCGGCAACGTCGCCAGCAGGCCGGCCAGGTAGTGCTTCAGCGCCGGCGAGAGGTGATGGTCGCCGCCTTGGTCCCAGAAGGCGCTCTCATCGCCGTCGGCGCCCTGCCTACCGGCAGGCAGGCGCCACAGGCTCTGGTGGATGTGGCCGCCGCAACCGTCGATGCCGTCGGCGAGCTTGGCCATGAAGGTAGGGATGGCACCCATCTGGGCGGCGATCTCCTTGCATCCGCTCTTGTACAGCATCGTTTGGTCGGCGGCGCGGACGGCGTCCGTGTGGCGGAGGTTGATCTCGTACATGCCGGCGCCGTGCTCGCGGTTGTAGGCGTCCACGGTGATGCCGTAGTCGTTCATGCAGCGGCGGACGCGGCCGATGAGCGGCTCGTCGATGGAGGCGTGGTGGATGCTGTAGCAGTTGAGTCCGGGGTTGAGAGGCCGCAGGTCGGAGTAGTTCTTGGCGCGCAGGCTCTCCTGATCCTCACGGAAGAAGCGCACCTCCAGCTCGGCGGCCATGACGGGGCGAAAGCCGGCGTCCAGGGCGCGCCGGACGACCTGCTGAAGGACGAAGCGGGGGGCGATGGCCAGCGGTTCGCCGGCCTCGGTGTAGAAGTCGCAGACGACGCTGGCGCTGCCTTCCTCCCAGGGGACGACGGCGAGGGTGGAGAGGTCTGGTCGCATGACGATGTCGCCGAAGCCGGTCTCCCAGTTGGAATAGGGCAAGGAGCCGATCACGTTATCCTGGATGTCCCAGCCGAAGAGGACGTTGCACTGGGGGAAGCCCTCCTCGGCGGCGGCGAGGAAGTGGTCGGCGCTGACCCGCTTGCCGCGGTAGACGCCATCCAGATCGGCGCCGCCGATGCGGACGGTCTCTACGTTATGGTGGCGGAGCAGCTCGGCGGCGGTTTTGATGTCCATCGGGCGACCTCCCAGACAGGGCGAAGTAGGGCTTTGTGGCAGGCCTGCCTGCCGGTAGGCAGGATTTTACCACCTACACGGGCGCAGCGGCCAACCAGGTTCTCATCGGGGCGGCTATGGCCTGACCAGGGCCAGGCCGGGGCGAACGGGATCGCCGGCCTAGACTATCGCCAGGCCGCTCTCCTTTTCGAAGACGTGCACCTTCGTCACGTCGAACACCACGTCGAAGTCCTGTCCCGGCCGCGCCCAGGTTTCGGGGCCCATCCGGGCCATAAAGCTCCCCTCTCCCAGCTTGAGCTGGGGAGCGAGATACAGGAAGATCTCGTTGCCCAGAGGCTCCACGACGTCTATTTTGGTCTTCACCACAGCGTCCGAGGGCGCGTCCGGCATCAGCCGCCTATCGACGATATGTTCCGGCCTGATCCCGAACACGGCCTCCTCCCCCAGGTGCTTCGCCAGCGCCTTCCCTCTCTGCTCGTCTATCTTTAGGTTGAAGCCACTAATTTGGCAGCAGGTAGTTCCGTCCACGGTCACCAGCTTACCATCGAAGAAGTTCATCGCCGGGCTGCCGATGAAGCCGGCAACGAACAGGTTGGCGGGATGACTGTAGAGGTTCTGGGGTGTATCAACCTGCTGCAGAACACCGAAGTCGAGCACGGCGATGCGAGTGCCCATCGTCATCGCCTCAATCTGGTCGTGGGTCACGTAGACGACGGTGGCCTCAAGGCGCTCTTGGAGTCTGATCAGCTCCGCCCTGGTCTGTACCCTCAGCTTAGCGTCCAGATTGGAGAGCGGTTCATCCATCAGGAACACCGCCGGGTCGCGAACGATGGCCCGGCCCAGGGCCACGCGCTGGCGCTGGCCGCCCGATAGCTGGCGGGGCTTGCGCTTGAGGAGCTCCTCGATGCCCAGCATCTCGGCTGCGTCATTGACCCGCTGCCGTATCTCCTGCTTGGGCATCTTGCGCAGGGAGAGGCCGAAGGCCATGTTGTCGTATACGGACATGTGAGGATAGAGGGCGTATGACTGGAACACCATGGCGATATCGCGGTCCTTGGCGAGGATGTCGTTCACCCGGCGGTCGCCGATGTAGATGTCGCCCTCGGTGATCTCTTCCAACCCAGCCAACATGCGCAGGACCGTCGACTTGCCGCTGCCGGAGGGCCCCACCAGGACGAGGAACTCCTTGTCCGGTATCTCAAGGCTAAAATCGTTGACGGCGACGACGCCATCGAACCGCTTGGTCAGGTGGTCAAAGGTCACACCGGCCATCGATAAACCTCAGTGAGCGATTGTAGCACGGCAGCCCTCACTGCAGTCGTCTCCTAACCTTTCACCGAGCCAGCCAGGATGCCCTGGACGAAGTAGCGTTGGAGGGCGAAGAAGATGAACAGGGGCACTATCATGGAGATGAACGCCGCCGCCGTCAACAGCTGAAAATCAGACCCGAAGGAGCTGACGAGGCTGCTTATCGTCAGCATTATGGGCGCCAGGTCGGGGTCGCCGAGCAGGACGAGCGCCACCAGAAGGTCCTGCCAGACCCAGAGGAACTGGAAGATGGTAAGCGCCGCTATGACCGGGCCGGAGAGCGGAAGCACGATGCGGAAGAACACGCGGAGGTCGGAGGCGCCGTCCAAGTACGCCGATTCGAACAGCTCCTTCGGCAGCGCCCCGAAGAAGCTGCGCAGCAGGAAGACGGCGAAGGGCAGGCCGTAGGCCACATGCGCCACCCAGAGGCCGACGAAGCTGTTAGTGCCGAACAGATTTCCACCGCCAATCGTCCCCCCTAACACGGGGAGATCGAAGCTGGGCAGCTCTACGTCCACGGTCACTTCCCCGTACAGCCGCAGCACGGGGATGAGGGTCATCTGAAGGGGGACGACCAGCAGCGCCACCACGCCCAGGAAGAGGATGTTCCTTCCCGGGAACCGCATCCAGGCGAAGGCGTAAGCAGCGAAGGCGGCGACGAGGATCACCAGGATAGTGCTGGGGATAGTGATAAACAGGCTGTTCAAGAAGGACTGCCACATGCGCCGCGCCTGTAGCACCTGCTCGTAGTTGCCGAGGGTGAGGTCGAAGGTGCCACCGAAGGCGTCGGTGATGGCGTTCCACCAGCCGGAGGCGGCGATCGCCGTGGGCTCCCGGAAGGAGCTTATCAGCAGGGCGATAGTGGGGATGCTCCAGAGGAGCATGAGGCCTATGAGGGTCACGTGGATGGGCAGACGGGCGGCTATCCTCTTGAGCGACTGGGCTAGCGAGGCGGCCCTGGGCGCCGCCTTTGCGCTCGTGGACGGGATACGTCGTGACACTAGCGTGTCTCCTCCTGGAGCTGGAAGCGCCGGATAGTGATGACCATGATAGGAACGACGAATAGCATCAGGACCACGGCTAAGGCTGCCCCTATGCCGAACTCACCGTTGCGGAACGCCTCTTTGAAGAACAGGGTGGCTACTACGTCTGTCTTGAACCGTCCGCCGGTCATCACGAATATCAGGTCGAACGTCTTCAGGGTCATGATGATCAAGGTGGTGGTGACCACGACGATGGTGGGGGACAGGATGGGGACGATGATCCGCCGGAAGATCCGCCACTCGCCGGCCCCGTCTACGCGGGCCGCCTCCAGCACCTCCGTGGATATCCCCTTCAGACCGGCGGAGAGCACTATCATGGTGAAGCCCGTCCAGTTCCAGACGCCAACCAGGATAAGGGCGAAGTTATTGACCTGGAACGGCTTCGGCAGGTCGTCCGGCCCCGTATCGGTCAGCACCGTCTGGGGCGACCCCGTGTCCTGCAGCCAGGCGGTGGGGTCCAGGCCGACGCCGGTGGTAACTGCGTTCACCGTCCCGACGTCGGGGTCGAACACGTACATGAAGCGCCAGATGACGGCCAGCGCGACGAAGGAGATGGCCATGGGGATGAAGATGGCGGACTTGGCGACCGCCTCGTAGCGCACGCGCCCCGCCAGGACAGCGACGGCGAGCCCCAGGCCCACCGTCACGGCGGTGAACAGGGTCATCCACAGGACGTTGTTCAGCAGCGCCGAGTGGGTATCGCTGCGCAGGGGCTGCGGGTTTTCTACGATGAATTGATAGTTGTCCAGCCCGACGAAGCTGGATGGGTCATCAATCAGGTCAAAGATGCCGTTGCTGGAGTCCCGGTCCAGGAAGCTGGTGACTAAGGTGTTGAGTGCGGGATAGATGAGGAAAACGCCGAGAAGGATCAGAGTCGGCGCCAGCCAGAGCCAGGGGACCCACCATCGCCGTCCGAGCATAGCTTACCTCTGACGGATGAGCTTATGGACGAGGTGGGGGCTCACCCCTGGCCTAGGGGTGTAGCCCCACCTCAACAATCGAAATCTCGACTGACTATTCTTCTTCTTCGGTTTCGCGCGCGTCCTCGATGCCCGCCAGGATGGCGTCCAGGCTGCCTGGGTCAGCGAGGTAATCGGTGATACCGGTGAAGAACGCCGTCTGGAGCGCTCCGCCGATGGCGTCGTCCAGGTCGAACCGGAAGAGTTCAGACAGGGTCAGCTGTTCGGCCTGGGCCTGGGCCACAACGTCCGGGTAGGAGTCAAGGCCGATCTGGGTGTGCAGGGAGGTGAAGCCACCGATGTCAACCCAGATCTGCTGCGCCTCGGCGCTGGCCAGGTGGCTCATGAAGGAGCAGGTGGTCTCGTCACTGTTGAAGGCGTAGACGGCGGTGGCGCCTCCGGTCACAGCCCCGCCCGGCCAGGGGAAGAAGTCGAAGTCATCGCCGGCAACCGCGTCCGGGAACTGGTCAGTGATGAAGCCGCTGGCGAAGCCGCCCAGGTGGTTCAGGGCCGCCGTGGGCGGGCTCTCGAAGGGCGGGTAGGTACCCTCGATGAAGCCGGTGGCGTTGATCGCATCGGCGCCGCCCTGTACCACGTACCCATCGGTGAGGGCAAGCTGGCCGAACTTCTCAAAGGCGTCCACCACGGCGGCGTCGGTGAAGGGGACGGAGCCGTCGATCACCCCATCGTAGACTTCGCCGCCCGCCTCGTTGAGCAGGATCTGCTGGATGGTGTCGGTGCCGGGGAAGCCGGTGCCACCATTGGCGAACTGGGCGTTCGACCAGGGGGGCAGACCGCCAGCGAGGATCGAGTCGGACAGGGCGATCAGATCGTCGAACGTGGCGTCGGCGGTCAAGGCCGTGAAGCCGTTATCGGCGAAGAAGCCGGGGTTGTAGAAGATGGTGCCCTTGGTGTCGGCCTTCATGAAGAAGCCGTAGAGTGTGCCGTCCACAGTTCCCAGGTCGATGAACCCCTGCGGGTAGTTGGCGAGCACGGTCTCCTCTAGCCCCGGGCAGGCTGACAGCGGGACCAGCTCGCCGGCAGCGGCGAACCGCTGGAATAGCCCCACCTCGGCCGGTAGGGCGATGTCGGGCGGGGTACCGCCCTCGACATTAAGCGTCAGCAGGGTGGTAATGTCGCGGGTGCCGACGAAGTCCACCTCGCCGCCGGTGCTCGCCTCCCAGGGGGCGAACAGCGCCTCGAAGCTCTCCAGCTCATCGCCGCCCCAGATGCCGAGGATGTCCACGTCGCCCAGCGCCGCCGGCGCCGGGGGTTCGCCGTCCGTCGGCGTCACGTCGTCCCCGTCGTCGTCGTCGCCGCAGGCGGCGAACGCCAGCGCTGCTATCGCGATAAGGGCGAGAAAGATCCAGAGAAGACGAGAGGTCTTACCGTGAAGCATAGCGAGCCCCCTTTCAGAGAATGTGACTCATACTACTCCAAACGCAGAGGTCATTCTCGCAGAAGGCTGGCTCCGCGTCAATGGTCTCTCTATATCGATCTATCGGCGGAGTGATGGCATAGGGCCATTACCAAGCGCGAAAAGCGTTCCTGACGGACGCTTTGGACACTACACTGGGGAGGTGGACTCCTTCGAGCGGCTCAGCGGTGAGATCGTCCAGTGCCGGAAGTGTCCCCGTCTGGTGGGCTGGCGGGAGCAGGTGGCCTGCGAAAAGCGAGCGGCCTACAGGGACTGGGAGTACTGGGGCCGGCCGCTGCCGGGCTTCGGTGATCCCCGGGCGGAGCTGGTGGTGGTAGGGCTGGCCCCGGCGGCCCACGGCGGCAACCGGACGGGGCGGGTGTTCACAGGCGACCGCGCGGGCGATTGGCTGTATCGGGCGCTCTACCGTGCCGGCTACGCCAACCAGCCGAACAGCGACCAGCGCGACGACGGCCTCCGCCTGAAGGGCGCCTACGTGACCGCGGCGGTGCGCTGCGCTCCGCCCGGCAACAAGCCCACAACGGAGGAGCGCGACGCCTGCCTGCCCTACCTGGAGCGGGAGCTGGCGCTGCTCAGGCAGGCGCGGGTGATCGTGCCGCTGGGGGGATTCGCCTACCAGGCGGTGTCGCGCCTGACCGACCTGCGGCCCCGGCCCCGTTTCGGCCACGGCGTGGAGGCCCGCCTGTCCGACGGGCGCATCGTGCTCTGCTCTTACCATCCCAGCCAGCAGAACACGTTCACGGGACGGCTCACGGAGGAGATGTTGGACGCCGTCTTCCGCCGCGCCCGAGGGCTCGCCCGGCTCTGAACGCCGACGAGCCCCTGGAGACGCTCAGCGGCCACCCGTCAATAGCCGCAGATAGGCTGGCGCCCCCGCCAGGACTCGAACCTGGAACCTACTGCTTAGAAGGTATTATCGCGTCTGCAAGCTAGTCAATCGCAGTTTTCCTCGTGTTTTCGCCCCTGTTATATCTGCAAGCTAGTGACAATTAGGCGCACTGCGATGACGAACTCGCTGTCCCACAACGAAGAATGGGAGACATCGGAGAAACTGCCCAGCGGGCGTCCATGGCCAACAAGCGCCAGAGGTGTCAGTGTGCCAATGGCCATCGGGCCCGGGAGTGGCCCGACGGATTTACGCTGTTGAGAATATGAGCGGCCACAGGCGCCGACCGATCGATGCCTGCGCTGCAGTGTAGTAGCACTGGCTTGGGAAGTTCTTCGAACGCCTTCAGTGCATCGAGCTTGATTCGCTCAACTTCTCGAAGTAAACGGGAGCGCTCGGCGCTGTTGGCGTGAGCCGGATCTGCCCAGGGCAAATGGCGGACTAGGATGCCTCTACTTCGATAGAGGCCCAAGAGTCCATTCGGATCGAGTCCCAAGTCGTCGTAGTACCCCAGCTCTTTCGGGTGCATGAGGCAAATGATGCTAGAAATGCGGTACTCGTCGGCGATGCGCTCTACCCAACCCTTCACAGCAGGCGCTGCCTCAATAGGCAACTGCCGGCCTCTCCCACCAAAGCGCTTGTCGTCTCGGAGCGGCCTTTGGGAGCATGCTAACCGACCAGGTAATAGCCACAGAACCAGCTCAGAGTCGTTGCCGGCGCTTATCTCGCGTCTTAATCGGCGGAGCCCATCGCGTATCCGGTTGGCTATCGATCTTTCGATGTCGGCCGCGATCCGTGCAGCAGCCATCTAAGCCTTCCCCTCCCGACGCAGAGTGAGCTGTTAGTAGTACTGCCGGATATACCCGTACGCCCGATCGAACAGCTCTTGATCTTGGTGAAGCTTGTACTTGAAGAGGGTCCTGCGGAGAGCGTTCTTCACCTCGCGCTGACCGGCGTGAGTGTTCTGCCAACCGTCGAAGCGGACGTAGCGGACGATCTCGTCGATGTCGTTCACTACCCGCTCGACCATGATCGGCGTATCAGCGTTGCGGGACTCCTCGAGTAGCTCGGTTAGGGCGGCCTTCCCCCTCTCCTTGTCCTCGATAGGCGCCGCGGTCTGCTCGGCAGCAACGACATCCTTGGCGAGGTTGAGGAGTTCCTTTAGGAACTCGACGCTGATCAGCAGGCCCCGCTCGTGCCGCTCCTTGAGATCCTCCAGCCTTTCACCGAGTTCCTTGAACCGGGCGTCGTGAAGGTGCCTGCGCAGCCGTCGAGCAACCTTGATTTCGATCTCCTTGGCCTTCTTCTTCGGATCGGGCGTCCCCAGTACCGCCTCGAGCAGGTCGGCGTCGAGGACCAGAGTGTCGAGGTCGTCGCGGATGGCGTCGACGTGCACGTGCTCGTGGATGAGCTCGATCGTCTTCGCCCCAAGCGCGTGCCAGAGGAGCTTGCCCGTACCGGTGGAGGGCTTCACCGATTCGTATACTTGCGTGAGCCAACGGTAGTCCGTCTCGTACTGGCCCAGAACCGGCCGGGTGAGATCGCCTCCCAGAGCCGGCTCAAGTAGCTGTAGTCGGCGGCGAAGCGGTCGCGGGTCTCGTTGTTGGGAAGGCACTCCT
>JADFRV010000065.1 GCA_022561095.1 Chloroflexota bacterium
CATGGGCGGCCATCAGGACGTCGTCGCGCGGCTCTCATGATGGGCCCCCATCACGTCGAGGCGCGCTCCTCGCCGAATGACCACCCATGACCGTCACACGTGTCATCCTATTATGATAGAGGGTACTATGGGTACTTCGGCGCCATGAAACCGTCGCTGTGGCATCGGCTGGATGCGCTGGCGCGCCGGCTGACGCCCTTCGCCCTGACGCTGGTCCTGGTGGTGGTCAGCGTGGTGCCCCTGCACATCCCCGGTTTTGCGCGCGTCGCCCCGTTGCTGCCCCTGATCGCGGTCTATCATTGGGCCATCTACCGGCCCCGGCTGTTGCCCGCCTTCGCCGTTTTCGTGATCGGCCTGTTGCAGGACACACTCACCGGGACTCCCATCGGGGTGAACGCGCTGGTTTTCATCGGCGTGTACGGGGTCGTGCTTTCCCAGCGCCGCTTCTTCGTCGGCAAGTCCTTCACCGTCGTGTGGCTGGGTTTCACCGTGGTCGCGGCGGGAGCGGCGCTGTCGAGCTGGATCCTGGTCTCGGTCTACCACCTGACCCTTGTCGCGCCCCGCGCGGTGCTGTTTCAATACCTGATGACACTCGGGGTGTTCCCGCTTCTGGCGTGGGTTTTCCTGCGCTGGCAACGGGCTTTCCTGGAGTCCGAATGACATGCACAGCGACAGCGACCGGCAAAAGGTTTTCAGCCGGCGGGCGGCGATGCTGGCGGGGGGCAAGTTCGCGCTTCTTTCCGCCCTGGTCGGGCGCATGTACTACCTGCAGGTCATCGAGTCCGCGCGCTATGCCACCCTGGCCGAAGAGAACCGCATCAACCTGAGGCTCCTGGCGCCGCCGCGCGGGCGCATCGTCGACCGTTTCGGCGTGCCGTTGGCGGTCAACCAGCAGAACTACCGGGTGGTGCTGATCTCGGAAGCCGCCCACGACGTCGACGAGACATTGCAGCTGCTCGGTACCATCATCCCCATCGGCGACGGGGAGAAGCGCCGGATTCTGCGCGACATCCGGCGCCGGCGCGGTTTCGTGCCGGTGACCGTGCGCGAGAATCTCAATTGGGAGGAGGTGGCGCGGATCGAGGTCAACATGCCGGACCTGCCCGGCGTGATGATCGACGTCGGCCAGAGCCGCCACTACCCCCACCGCGAAGACACCGCCCATGTGCTGGGCTACGTGGCCGCCGTCTCCGAGGCCGAGATCGGCGGCGACCCCCTGTTGGAGCTTCCCGGTTTCCGCATCGGCAAGGCGGGCATCGAGAAGGTCTACGATCTGGCGCTCAGGGGCACCGGCGGCAGCTCCCAGGTCGAGGTCAACGCGCTCGGCCGGGTGATCCGCGAAATACGCCGCCGGGAGGGCCAGCCCGGGGCCGAGGTGACCCTGACCATCGATCTGGAACTGCAGAAGATGGTGGTCCGCCGCCTGGCCGGCGAAAGCGCCTCCGTCGTCGTCATGGACGTGCACACGGGCGACGTCCTGGCCATGGCCTCGACGCCCAGCTTCGATCCCAACGCCTTCAACAAGGGCCTGAGCGCCGAGGCGTGGCGGGAGCTCGTCTCCAACCCCATGGCGCCGCTGACCAACAAGGCGATCCGCGGCCAGTACGCACCCGGCTCCACCTTCAAGATCGTGGTCGCGCTGGCGGCGCTGGAAAAGGGCGCCATCACGCCCGAGACCACCTTCTTCTGTCCCGGATTCCTGAAGCTGGGCAACGCCACGTTCCACTGCTGGAAAAGGGGCGGCCACGGGACCGTCGACCTGGCCAAGGGCATCACCCAGTCGTGCGACGTCTATTTCTACGAAACGGCGCGGCGCACCGGCATCGACCGCATCGCCGCCATGGCCCGGCGCTTCGGGTTCGGGCGTAGGCTGGGGCTGGACCTGCCCGGCGAACAGCCGGGCCTGGTGCCGACCAGCGACTGGAAGCTCGCCACCATGGACGTGCCGTGGCAGAAGGGCGAGACCCTGATCACCGGGATCGGCCAGGGGTATCTCCTGGCTACGCCGCTGCAGCTGGCGGTGATGACGGCGCGCCTGGTCAACGGCGGCTTCGCGGTGACGCCCCATCTGACCCGGAACATGGCGGCGGCGGACGGGACGACGCCCCGTCCCCGCCCCGCAAGCCTGGGCGTGGCGGCCGCACACCTGAAGACGGTGCGCGAGGCGACGACGGCGGTGGTCAACAGCCTCAGGGGCACGGCCTACAAGGCCCGCATCACCGAGGCCGGCTTCGAGATGGGGGGCAAGACCGGCACCGTCCAGGTGCGGCGCATCACCAAGGCCGAGCGCGACGCGGGCGTGCGCAAGAACGAGGACCGGCCGTGGAAGGACAGGGACCACGCGGTCTTCGTCGGCTATGCGCCGGTGCACGCGCCCAAATACGCCGTGGCCGTGCTGGTCGAACACGGCGGCGGCGGCTCCAAGGTGGCGGCGCCCATCGCCCGCGACGTCCTGCTCGAGGCCCAGCGCCGGGATGCGGCGCGCCCGGAGGCGGGCCTTGTCGGCGCGGGCGGCGGTGAGGGCGGCTTCGAGCTGATCCGCGATGCCTCGAAGGCTATCGGGCATTCGCTTCAATCCCATGCCAGCGGCGCGGTCAGCTTCGTCCCTGAGAGACGCCAACGCCTCCCGGATCTCGTCTCCGTCCTCGTGCGGGGCCATCTCAGCGGTCCTCTGGGGAGGTGGCGAGCAGCGCGTCGATCTCTTCGTCGACCGTGCGCTGAGGAGACCAGAAGGGGCCTGTGGCTACATGCGAATAGAAATCGTGGAGGTATTCGTCAGAAGGCTCGGTTTCGAGGTCTCTAGGGATAGCGCACCTCCGGTAGCGAGCGCCATCCCTACGAAAAGTCTAGGCTAGGGGAGGGTGGTTGTCAAGGACGGGGTATGCGTCTTCCTCGTCTGGGGTAAATGCCAGGGTTCCGCTAACCATCGGGGCAGCCCACGGGTCTTCGCCGTACATCTCGCGTCGCATGAGGTCGATCTGATTACGCAGCCGCCCCATCTTTCGGCGGAAGCTATCGTACTCAAACAGCATCCGGTGCTTGTGCGACATACCGCGAAGCCGCCGCACCGCCCAGCGCATAACTCGCCTAGCCTTCCACGCACGGTAGCGTTTAAGCAACTCGACTCCTAACCTGCCGCATGGTGCGGCCGGCGCGGTTCATGCACTCAGGACTACAATACTTCTGACCAAGGTTATTGGCGTTGAAGATGGTGTCGCACCAAGCGCAGAAATGCGGGAAGGACGCGGGGAAGGCTTGGTTTTCGCCTAGTGGCTTGTCGCAGCCGAAGAAGCTCATCGCTTCCTCCGTAGCTCCCAGGTCACTCGAACTTCTCCGGCCAAGCCCCCATGCTACTCAGCGCCTGGGCGAGGGAGTGCGCGAGCACCTGGACTTGGTGTTCCTTGAGGTCGATATTGAACACGTCATCTGCCGCATGGATGATCTCGTGCAACAGCGTCACGGATTGCTGCCTCGGCGGCATATCTTTAGCTAGGGTGATGATCCGCCAGTTTGCGTCGCAGTGGCCCCAACGGTCGCCTTCTAGCTTTTGCTCTGCGCTTACCCCGTAGCGGAACGGCCCGACCTGGATGCTCTCAGGCAGATTCATCGCTTCCTCCGTAGCTCCCAGACCTTGTGTATCGCCGAGCGGGGGATAAACGTCGCGCAGCCGTAGTCTTTCGAGACAGTAGTCCCGCTTTCGCCACGAGCCTCCACCACAACGAGTCCGCGTTCGTCATCTTGGGTGACGTAGCCAACGCTGTGAATCTGCCATGCTTGAGTTGGAAGGTCGTCTTGGCTGCTCCAGGCATGCCTTGTGAGCGTGTCCTCCCACTCCACCTCAACCATGCGCTCGGTCACGACTCCAGCTTCTCCACGCCAGCGAGGGCGTCTTTGATCTGCTCCCAGATGCACCCCGTCGTATCGTGCGGCTTAAACGGGTACCGGTTCTTCTGGGCGGGGCAATCTTTACCTTGGCAGTCGCCCCACTCCTCGGTATCACGAGCGATATCGGTATTGACCCGCTCCAGCGCCTCGCTCAACTCCAGCACCAGGCGGGCGAGGGCTGGGGCGGCATCCTCCAGGGCGCTCTGTGCTCTGTCCTGAGTGCATCCTGGGCAGTTGTCATCACCCTGCTCCCCAGAGCATGTAGCAGAAGCCTCAGCGATGCTAAGCAGCTCCCGCAGCTTTGCAGATGTGGCAATCATGGCGTTATATGCCCCGCCGCAGTCGATTCTCCCTGATTCGGATTATTCGTCATCGCGACCATCGGCTGTGGATCGCTCGGCTCCCACTCCGCGTAGCTCGTCCAGCGGAACTCGCCGCAGGGACAGGCCCAGAGGAGGCCCTTGTCGTTGTCCACGGTAATGTCGGCACTACGATTGGCCACCAGCACCCAGTCGTGGCCGGTTAACCCAGCATCGGCGTCAACGCCAAAGGTACACTTCATAGCCCCAACTCCTTCTCGACTGGAGACGAGCGGCTGCGTGCAGGATTGCGCGTCATCTGGCGTCCCAATTGTAGGCCAACTCCTTTCGATGCTATGGTGTACCCCGATGCCTCATACACATACTGCTCGTTACACCGCTTGTGATCGAGAAGGTGCGTCGCTAGAGCGTTTATCACCCCCACGGCCACTAGGCTCTTGTTCGGGGCAAAGCAAGAGAAGGGATCGTCACAGTAGGGACACACAGCGCGGAAGCCGAAGCCCCGACGCACCATCATCACGCCTTCACCATACCCGCATCGGCGCGGGCGGTTCCCACGGCTCCGGCACGGCGTCCCACTCCGCCAGGATGTTTACCATCGCGTCCCAGGCGTGGTCGGGCGTGCCGCGCTCAAAGGCATCGGTGAGCATCTCCTCGCCGCCGCCGGTGAGCCGGGTCCGCCGCCACATCAACCCCTCGACCTCGGCGATCAGGTTCGGGCACTCCGGCGTAAAGTAGATGCCAGGCAGCTTGCCCGGGCCGAGGTTCAGCCGCGCGCCCATGAGCTGCACCCGCAGGTTGAGCCGGTTGCCGTGACGTGCAGGGGAGACCTCGAAGCCCATGTTGCGGAGCTTAGCTATCTCTGCCTTGCCACTGGGGTCGGCAATCCATCGGCGAACCTTGTGTCGCTCTTGGAGTTCAGCCATCGCTCGTGCTGTCTCGTCGAGCGTCGCCTGATGCCGATAGAACTCAGCCACAGCCCAAGCGCGGTGGCCACCGTCCAGCCCGCCCACGACCAGCGCCGTAGGCGAGACGCCTCCGAAGTCGATGCCGCCAAGGCGCTGCTTAAGGCCGCTTCCCATCCCGTCCTTGGCTCCACCCTGGCCATTCCCCGCCAGTGTTCGATGCTGCTGTCCGTTATAGACCATGGCCCTGACATGCACGTCCCTCCTGAACTGCGGGTGTACCTGCCCCGCCATCTCTAGCTCCTGCGCCAGCAGCTCCTGCCGCGCCATCGGCGCGTTCCAGCCGCCCATCTCTGCGGCCCGCTCCTCCACCCAGCCCTCGGGCAGGAAGCCGCAGTCCTCTGCGTCCTGGCTGTGAGCGATGAACTGCTTGCTGCCGGCGAGCGGCTGGCCCGAGAAGAGCCGCCACGTCCAGTTACGACCCTTCGGCGTGCCGGTGAGCTTGCGCTGTAGCGGGAAGCGCAGGTCACGCACCGACGCCGAGGCGATGTGGAACGCGCCCTCCTGCCGGCCCAGCGTCACCTCGTCCATCCGCAGCCCAGCGAGGTTCATGCCGCGCAGCCGATCCTCGTCCAGCGAGTCCGCCGCGGCCAGATGAATCGTCGAGCCGTTGGGGAGTGTAATGTCGATCGGTGGCGACTCGTTCCAGTCGATGCGCTTCCCCCGCAGCCGCCCGTAGAGCTTGCTGAGCACCGGCAGCGCCACACGCTCGACCATCTGGTAGGTCGGCTCCGTGAAGAGCTGCGCGGAGCCCGGGTGCTCCTCGGCATAGCTCACGGCGTCGAACACCAGCACCGTCGTCTTGCCGCAGCCACGGCCGGCCTTGAAGTAGACGTAGGGCGCCGTGCAGCAGAAGAACTCGTCCTGGACGTAGGCGCCGTCGTGCTGCAGGCGCAGCAGGTCGAGGTCGTAGGTGACGTCGGGCGCGGTGGCGACGGTCATCGCTTCAGACAAACGGCCTGATAAAGATCATGAAGATCCAATAGGCCAGAAGCGCTCCCACGCCGGCGCACAACAAGACATCTTCGGGAGCCGGTAGCGTTGGCACCTTAGCTCTTCTCCCGCTCGCTGTGCCGCACGTGTAGCGGCCGCTCTTCGTCGCCGGAGAGCTTGATGCCCTGCTCCGGGCGGCCGTGAAAGCGAGCAACGATGTTCTCCAACGCAGCGACGGAGCCCTGCAAGCCGAGCTCAATGTACTTCTCGGCAACGAGCCGGGCTTTCGTCACGCCAGCTTCGTCAGCTTCTTCCAGTACCGCCGCCATGTTGTCAACGATACTCAGGCCGTTTCTAGGTCGACCGAGAGGATTGGCGTTGTTGCCCTTCTTGAACGGGCGACCGGGGCCGCGCCGACGCTTCTTCGGGATTTCCTGACGGTTAGTCGCCATCTCAACCCAACCTTACCACACTTCGCTTTGATTTTCCTCGGTGTCCGATGCGCGACTCTGGCCCGGTGTACACCGGCGGCGCCTCCGGGTAGCGCACGTAGCCGCACTGGAGGCAGGCCAACCCGTCGGGGTCGCGGAACAGCCAGCCTCGGCAACGCGGGCAGCTCATCGTTCCCACCAGCACCGGCACTCCGGGTTCAGGCACCACGCCTTGTGCCAGTTGGCGCGGAGCTCCACGAGGGCGAGACGGGCGAGGAGGTAGAGACGGCTAAGCATCAGTTGTCGAACCAGAATACGAACCGCGACCGGCCCTCCTCGTCGCCATCCAACATCAGCATCGACGCCAGCAAGGCTCGTAATTCAGCTGGCACACAGAACTTGCCATCCTCGCCCTCGAAGCGCTTGATGGCCTCGCGCAGCTCAGGCACCGTCACCCACGAATGGGTGTGATTGTCGGAGTCGAAGGCCCAGTGCCCGTCGCGTATCTGGGCGTTGGGCCAGAGATGACTCCTCAGTATCCAGCGATCTTCGCAGCCGCTGAGCGACTCGTCCGCAATGTAGTATTCGTTGAGGTCACGAGTCTTGAAACTCATGTCTTCCGGCAAGCCGCGGGGCGACACGACCGGCTCCACCGAGTCATCGCGTACACCGGCTAGCACCCCGAACAGCCGATAGTGCCGATCAAGATACACCTCAGCGTGAGGCCAGTGGGAGTGCCGTCTCCCCGGGTACTTGTTCACCTCGATCACACCGTGAATGTCACAGCCCATCCTCTCGCTCCTTCCCGAATCCCCCGCATCGTCGCCCTAGCCCACCCCTCGGTCATCGCTCGCTCAGATACCACGCCAGATACTCTGCCGGCGACTTGATGTCTCGCTGCCAGCAGAGGTAGTAGCCGTCGCCCAGCTCGCGCTCTTCGCTCATCCCGCGGATGACGCCGAGTACGCGCCGGGCACCGTGCTCTCGGATCAACCGCTCTGCTCCCATGAACGTACCGCCGCTCGTTGGCTCAACCCCCACGTAGCCGTTCCCTGCAGCGATCCTCGGGACGTAGCGGTCGACCCACCTGGCGAGCCGCTGGCCGGATGGGGCTAACCCGTTCTTCCTGCCCTGCTCGTCCGTCCGTCCGTCCGTCGCAACGGCGGGATCGTCGAAGGACGGACGTAGTGCAAATCGGGGATGATCCCTTGGAGGTTCCTTAGGGTTAGTCGGAACTGGGGTTCCGCCTTTTTGGTCGCTTAGTTCCAGGTACAAGTCGGAACTGGGGTTCCGGTTACGCTTATCGTCTCCGGAACTGGGGTTCCGCTTTGACTCCGGAACTGGGGTTCCTGCTACGTCATCTTCGAACATGGGCTTCGAAGCGTAGTTCAGGTGATAGACCAAACGCCGCCTGTTATGCCCGATGAGGGTGATAAGCTCACGCTTACGCAGGCCCGTGATAGCAGTCCGAACATGACGATCCGACAGCCCAGCCTTAGCCGCTATCGTCGCCTGAGCCGGCCAAGCCAGACCGCGTGTATTGGCGGCGTCGGCCAGCACAAAGAGCACGAGGCGTTCACCCGAACTACCGGTACGCTGTTCGAGAGCCCAGTTGATCGCCGCGTTGCTCATCGATGGACTATCACAAGAGCCTCGGCTCTAAATAGCCAGGGCCAGGATCCACTACGCTATCAAGGAAGGGCTTTATTGACGTGAGGATGGCGCGGGGGAAGTAAACCATGTGGCGATTATCATACCACTGGTGGCGCACCTTGAGATCGTCAATCCAGGAGTAGAGGTCTTCGCCCGGCCCGCCATCCGCAGAGCAGTCTTCGGTGACGCAAAGGGCCAGCCTAATCCCGCACGCCGCTTGCCAGCGCTGATACATAGTGTAGTGGGCCTGCTCAAACCCATGATCCCACGTAGAGGTCATTCGCGTGAAGGTAGGCTCCTTCTTGCGTTTAACCTGGAGGCCAAAGGCGGCACCCCTATGGGCACAATCTAGATCGCAGGGCGTCAGGTACTCGTCATTGCTGCGCTGCTCAGGCGCCCGTCCTGGCCCAACGTAATCAGCTTTCGGCGTGACCAGCACGCCCATCGCCCGTAGCCGCTCCATGATGCGCCGCTCGCCTTCGCGGCCGTATTCTAGCGCCTGCTCAAAACTACGCTTCATTGCCCCACGCCTCCCAACCCTCGCGCCCGGAGCGGGCAAACATATTGATCCGCGGTTCGGGACAGAGCCGCTCCACTAGTTCGTAGAACGCCACCGGCTTCTCGCTGTGGGCTCCGCGCTTAGCTGCCAGTAGCGTCGAGGCGTTAGCGGCCTGGAGGCGCAGCACGCCCCGCGTCGCCAATAGACAATGCTCTGTCTGGCCCCGCAGCCAGTCGCCGGTGCCCCACCGATCCTTCGCCCAGGTGAGCATGGTCCGGTAGGTAAAGCCCCACGCCCCTAGCAGGTGAAAAGCGTCATGCATGAAGGCGTTGGTCGTCCAGAGCCAGAGGAAGCAATCTTCAGCAGCCGGTATGGCCAGCTCCGCCAACTCCTCGGTCGACATGTCGGGATAGGGCAGCGCAGCGCGGTGATCGTCGGCGTTGCTCTGCTTCGTATAGCGCCAGGGTGGATCGATAACGATGGTGCGATAGGTGCCGCTTGGCGGCGCGAGGGCCGTCTTCTCTTTCCATGTCTGCTGCCGCTTGAGCTCGCGGTAAGCGCCATCTACCTTGCCGCTCTCCTCCATGCGCTCGAAGATAGCGGGGTGCTCATCCTTCGCCTCGTCGATAGCTCGTATCTTCTCCAGCTGACGCCCGCTGATGCCGAGGCCGGCCGCGACGCGATCGCGGGACTTACTTGGTGGCAACTTTCCACTAAGTTCCAAGTCTGTCCGCGTTCCCTGTCGCCCCTTCGCCAGCTTCTCTTCCTCCTCCCGCACGGCGGCGTCGATGGCGACGATCTCCGAGGGCGTCAGGCTCTTGCGGGCCGCGTTCTCGTCTGCCTCGCCCCGGACGATGTTCTCGATGTCGATGACGGTGACAGGGATGCTATCGCGCCCTAGCTGCTCGTAGGCAAGTATTCGGCGCTCGCCCGCGATGAGCCGGTTCTCCGGTGTGATGACGACGGGATGGAGGAGGCCCACGCGCTCGATGCTAGCCGCGAGAGCCGTGATGTCACCCATCCGTTGCCGGGCGCGACCGCCACGCTGAATGTCAACGATGCGACAGTTCATATATGCCTCCCTAATACGCCGCACGCCCACCCAGAAGGGGAGAGCACCGTACCAAAGGTGGGGACCCCCTCAGGGCGAGCGTGCGGCAGACTAAGTTGGCGGACATTGGTACAGTGCTCCTGCCTCCATCCTACCTCTGCCTCCCCACGCCTGCAACCTTCTCCCGCCATATCCGAAACCGCTCCGGTCCGTCGAACCTGAGCTGCACCTGCCGGCCGCCGCCGGGCTTCCTCGATGCGCGGCATCACTCGGCCTCCTTGCCGCCCACTGCCGGCGAGTGGATCGCGTTGTCTTTGTCGCCGCCGCATGTAGCGCAGCGGATTCGCTGATTCCTGCCGTATGTGTATT
>JADFRV010000066.1 GCA_022561095.1 Chloroflexota bacterium
GCGATGCTCAACGGCTGCGCCGCCGGCGTTGGCGTGGTTAACATCGATAACGGGTTCGGGGCCGGCTATCTGGCAGCCGTCATCAACCGGCAGTCGCGAGAAGGGCTTCGTGAATAGAGTGGGACGCATCGCATATCTGGATTGTTTCTCCGGCGTCAGCGGTGACATGCTCCTGGGGGCGTTGCTGGATGTGGGCGTCACGCTGGAGGGGATGCGGGCTGAGCTGGCCAAGATCCCCCTGGCAGGGTACTCCCTTGAGGCGAAGCGGGTGACGAAGGGAGGTCTCGCGGCCCAGCGGGCGATTGTGAGTGTGCAGGAGCCCCAGTCGCCACGGACGTTGGCGGATGTGAAGGCCGTCATCGCTAAGTCTTCTCTGCCTTCGGCGGACCGCGAGAGGGGGAGCGCTGTTTTCAAGCGGTTGGCGGAGGCGGAGGCTACGGTGCACGGGGAGACGGTGGAGACGGTGCACCTGCACGATGTGGGCGCCGTGGATGCGATGGTGGATGTGATGGGCACGATCGCCGGGCTGCGGTTGCTGGGCGTGGAGGAGCTGTACTGCTCGCCGCTGCCGTCGGGAGCGGGCTGGGTTCAGGGGTCTCACGGGGCGCTGCCGCTGCCGGCGCCGGCCACGCTGGAGCTGCTGGCGCGGGCCGGAGCGCCAATTCGTGGGGAGGCTGCGGGTGCGGACGAAGGTGAGCTGGTGACGCCTACCGGCGCCGCCATCATCGCCGAGCTGGCCCGGTTCCAGCGGCCGGAGATGACGCTGAACCGGATCGGCTACGGCGCCGGCAGCCGCGATCTGCCGGACAGGCCCAACGTCCTGCGGCTGTGGTTGGGCGAGGGCGTGAGCCAGGGCACACGTTCGATGGTGCTCATCGAAACCAACATCGATGACATGACGGGCGAGATGCTGGGCTACGTTCTGGAGAAGCTCCTGGCGCAGGGAGCGGCCGACGCCTGGCTAACGCCGGTGCAGATGAAGAAGAACCGGCCGGGGGTGATGCTGTCCGTGATCTGCGGCGAGTCGGAGGAGGAGGCGCTGGCGAGCTTCATCCTGCGGGAGACGTCCACGCTGGGGGTGCGGGTGCGGCCGGTGCACCGCTGGGAGGCGGAGCGGGAGGTGCTGGAGTTCGAATCATCTCTGGGGCCGGCGGCCGTCAAGGTGAAGCGGTTGCCGGACGAGCCGCCGCGCGTCGCGCCGGAGTACGAGGCGTGCAAGCGGCTGGCGGAAGGCAACGGGTTGCCGCTGGCAGAGGTGTACCGGATCGTGCAGGCGGAGGGGGAGGCTCGGCTCCGTAGATCATAGAACCTAGAACCTGGTCGGCCACGAGGCGGTGGCAACTCCGCGCAGACGGTGCCTTAGCGTGTCTTGATCACCACGGTGCCGGCGATGTAGTCGTGAAGCCCCCGCTTCTGGCCGGTGAACGCTATCATCAAGTAGCCAATGAACAGGGTGATCGTTGACGCTATGTAGCCGAAATAGCGGAGAAGAGCCTTGCCAAAGTCGATTTCAGCTCCATCAACAGTGGTGATCTTAATGCCAACGGCCATCTTTCCGGGTGTGGCCCCCTGTGCGACCCAGAACCCAACTGTGTAGACAAGGCCTAGGGCGAGCTGGAGCAGGAGACCCCCCAGGCCCTCCACAGCGAGGGCCAGCACTATGTTGGGGATAATAAGAATGATGCTGTCGATTATACCAGCGAGGAAGCGTATCCAGAATCCGGCGTAGACCACGGCGCTTAGAACTCGTCCGCATCCGGGGCAGAATCTGGCGTCGGTGGCGGTGGACTGGCCACAGGAGGGGCAGAGCATAGTGGCAGCGGCTGACTCCACAGGGTATCCCCTTTCTGCCTGGAAACAGGACTCACCGAGCTTACGGCAGGCTCCTGCGACCTGTCAAGGGTGATGCCACCGGGCTGGTCTAGAGCACGAACCGCTCGATCGCCCAGGCGACGCCGTCGGCGTCGTTGGTGGGGGCGATGTGGAGGGCGGCCCGCTTCACCTCGTCGGGGGAGTTGTCCACGGCGATGCCGAGGCCGGCCAGGCGCAACATCTCGAGGTCTGACTCGGAGTCGCCCATCGCCATCACGTCGGTTAGCGGTACGTCCAGCTCGCGGCAGACGATCTCCAGGGCGCTCGCCTTGTCGGCATCGGGGTGGGTAAGGATCACGTAGTGGGGGTAGCGAGGGGGCCGGTTGAGGGAGAATTTGGCGCGCCCATCGAAGGCAGGCAGGAAGCGCTGCGATATCTCGTTCACCGCCTCCTCGCTGAAGACGAGGACGGCGGTGGGCTGACCGCGAGCCACCTCCTGGGCCTGACGCTCGGAGAGGCGGAGGCCGGCGGGCAGGCGTTCCGGTATGATGCCCGGCCGCATGCGCATGTAGGTGGCGTCCTCGATAGTGGTGAACGTCTCCCAGCCGCGCTCGTCGGCGAGGGCGGTAACGTCACGGGCGAGCTCCTGGTCCAAGCGGAGATGGAGTAGCTCGTCGCCGTCCTGGGGCCGTTTGACGAGGGCGCCGTTGTTGCAGATGAGGGGCGTGTCGATGCCCAGGTGGTCGGCGTTGCGCTTGGCAAGGAGGTACCAGCGGGAGGTGGCGAGGACGACCTTCACACCTGTGTCAAGGGCATGCTTCACCGCTTCGGAGTTGCGCTCACTGACCTTGAGGGAGCTGTTGAGGAGAGTGCCGTCGAGGTCCAGGGCGATGAGCTTGATGCCGCTCACTGCCTCGGTTCGTCCTCCACGCTCACACCTTTGCGGCTGGGGTTGCCGGCGCCGTCGCCGCTGTCGCCGCCGAACATGCTGGCGAAGGGGCGCAGGAAGTTGGTGAACTCCAGGGGAAAGACGTACTTGGTCGATGGGCTCTCGCCGATCGTCTTCAGCGTCTCGAAATACTGTAGGCTCATCGTCTTTGCGTCGACGCCCTTGGCGACCTGGTAGATCTTGTCCAGGGCGTTGCTGAACCCTTCGGCCTCCAGGATCTCGGCCTGACGGTCGGCCTCGGCGCGGAGGATAGTGGCCTGGCGCTCGCCCTCGGCGCGGAGGATGGCGGCCTGCTTCTCCCCTTCGGCCACGGTGACATTCGCCTCCTTCTGGCCGTCGGCCTCCAGGACGATGGCGCGGCGGTTACGCTCGGCGGACATCTGGCGGCTCATCGCTTCCTGAATGTCGCGGGGCGGCTGGATCTCGCGGATCTCCACTGCTGTCACCTTCACGCCCCAGCGGTCAGTCACCTCGTCCAGCTTGGCCTGCATGATCTGGTTGATCTGGTCGCGCTTGGCCAGGACATCGTCCAGGGAGATGTCGCCGACGACGGCGCGGAGGGTGGTGATCGCCATGCCCCGGGCGGCGCCGATGACGCTTTCCACCTTGAGGACGCTGTCCCGGGGGTTGACGATCTTCATGTAGACGAGCATGTCCACAGAGACAGGGGCGTTGTCCTTGGTGATGCAGGTCTGAGGCTCCACGTCCAGGAAGATCTCTCGCAGGTCGACCACTCTGACCTGGTCAATGATGGGCCAGAGGGGGAAGATGAGGCCGGGCCCCTTCTCTCCCATAACTCTACCGAAGCGGAAGTGGACGAGACGGCGGTACTCGGGGACGACGGTGAAGAAGAACGGCATGGCGGGCCTCCTCTCGAACCGGACAGGCAGGATGCGGGCCTATTATAGCGCCAAGATGCGGATGGCGTTGTCGTATAGCACGGCCCGCTTCTCAGCGTCCGTGAGGGGGAGGCGCTGGATGCGAGCGGAGTCCAGGAGCGGGTCGTGCCAGGGGTAATCCGAGCCGAACATGATACGGTCGCAGCCGATCTGGCGAAAAGCTGCGACAGCGTCGGCGTCGCTTACGGCCGGCGGCTTGTCCGTGCCGTTGATGATGAAGCAGCAGTCGAAGTTGACGTTGGCGTGGGCGCGGGCGAGGTCGGCGCAGGCGGCGAACTCCCCCAGGGCGAGATGGGCCATGACGACGGTCAACCGGGGGAACTGGGTGAGGAGATCGGCATACCCGTTGGGATGGCCGTACTTGCCGGTGTCCGGGGCGTAGTCCAGGGTGCCGGAGTGGAAGATAATGGGCAGGCCCAGCTCCTGGGCCCGCTCGTAAGCAGGCCACAGGCGGCGGTCGTTGGGGAAGAATCGCTGGTTGGGCGGGTGCAGTTTGATACCGCGGGCGCCCTCGTCGCAGCGCCGATCGATTTCGGCGACGAGATCTTCGGCGCTCATGGAGGGGTCGAGGCCGATGAAGGGGATGAGCTGTGGGTGCTCGCGGGCTATCTCGCAGCTCCACTGATTGCGGCGCTGCAGGCGGCCGATCATCTGACGGCGGATGCGCTCCTCATCCTGTGAGCGCTGGGAGGGGCTGAGGTTCGCCGGGAGCTTGGCGACGGCGGCGTCGAACATGTCCACGACGGGGGTCATGTTCACCATCACCGCCTTCTGGATGCCGCCGCGGTCCATCAGCGCCAGCAGCTCGTCTGGGGTGCCGCCGTAGTCGGTGCGGTCGCTGCCCATCATCGCCTGGCGGCCGATGTCACTGCTGCGGTAGGTGTGGACGTGGGCGTCGATGATGGAGTAGTCGGGCACGCTACTCTTCGGGGAACCCCAAATGGCGCTCGCGCAGGCTGACGAAGCCGTTGCGGGCGAGGACGATATGGTCAAGGACGTCTATGTTGAGGAGGGAGCCGGCTTCCGCTACCTGGCGGGTCATCGCCACATCGTCGGCGCTGGGTGTGGGGTCGCCCGAAGGGTGGTTGTGGACGACGATGATGGAGGGGCAGCCCTCGCGCACGGCGTCGCGAAACAGGTCGGAGACGCGCACGTGGGTGGCGTTGACGGTGCCCTTGTAGACCTCCGGCGCGGCCAGCACCTGGTTTCTGGTGTTGAGCAGGACGACGCGCAGGTGCTCCTGCTCCAGCAGCGCCATATCGGCGAGGAGGAGGTTGGCGATGTCCTCCGGGGTGCGGACGACGGGGCGCTCGTCTGGGTGGGTAGCGAGGAGGCGGCGGCCGAGCTCGAGGGCGGCGAGCATCTGGGCCGCCTTCGCCTCACCGATGGCGTGTTCGGCGCAGAGCTCGCCAATGGAGGCGCGGGCCAGACCCGGCAGGCCGCTGAAGCGGGAGAGCAGACGCGTGGCCTGGGCGACGACGTTCTCGCCGGCGGCGCCGGTGCGGAGGACTATGGCGAGCAGTTCAGCGTTGGAGAGGGTGGCGGCGCCCATCCGGCGCAGCCGCTCCCGTGGCCGCTCGCTGGAGGGCATGTCGCGGATCATGGGGCGGTACTCGACGGCTGGGGCGGTCCCGCCTCGGCCTGGCGGGCCGCTGGAGTCGGGGGAGCTATGGCGGGCAGGCATGGGCGCCTCCTTGTCGGGGGATACTCTAGCGCCTCTAGTACGGGGCGTAAAGGGGCAGCCGGTGTTTCCGGGAAGGGGGTTGACAAATTATTCTGATACACTTATCATTGGGCAGCTAACAGATAAATCAATAGACAAGGGCGGCAGTCGAAGTGGGGATAGGGCTGCCGGCCAGCTGCCCTAAGGGAGCCGACCGGTGGTCGGCTCTTTCGATTTGTATCCCCGAAAGCCGCCAGAAGCTGACGGAAGGGGGTGTCAGCCTGGATCAGTCTGCCAAGTGTGACCATCTAACCGAACATGATTTGCAGCAAGGAGGTGAAGCATGGCAGAAAAGCAGGACCGACGTCCCCAGATTAAGCCGGAAGGTCGCACACGGTTAAAGCAGCTGGATAGGCAGGTTAGCGACATCGGCGTAAGCGATGCCTATCTCGATGCCTTAGAGGAGTCGAGAACAGATGAGACGGCCCTCGCAAAAGTATAGGCCAATCCGAAGGCCTATTTTGAAGGGAAGGGAATCCGTTTTCCTGATGAAGTAGAAGTGGAATATAAGGAAGGAGACTCTTACTCTTATTGTTGCCACTACTATTTATATAACTGGTGGGGGTTAAGGATTGGGTTAGTTAGGCGCTGCGTTTACTACTACTAGCCAGGCAGCGCGCGCATTCACGAGCTCAATTGCTCGTTAAGGGAGTGGAGAAATCCGCCCGTAAACAGCAAGGATGCTGCCTGGCTGGCCGCCAAGCCCTACTCCGGGATGATGAGCACGTCTCCCGGTTGCAGGAGCAGGGCTTCCTCCTCCGTAAGGCCGTTGACTGCGAGTATGTCCAAGAAGCTGACGCCGAAGAAGTCGGCGATGCCGGAGATAGTGTCGCCTTCCTGCATTATGTACTCGATCGGCCCCACCGGCTCGGGCGTCGGTGTAGGCTCAGGCGTGGGTTCGGGCGTGGGTTCGGGAGTGGGCGTGGGCGTAGGCTCGGCGGTGTCGTCGGCCACGGGGGTGTCGGTGGTGGGGGCAAGAGGGGGCTCCGGCGTGATCGCTTCAGGTGAGGCGATAGGGGTTGGTTCCGGGACGATGACTCCCGACGACTCACCGGGCAGGCCGGGAGGGCGGATCAGGAGCCACAACGCGAGCACGCTGCCGAGGAGCAGGGCGAAGATAGAGGCGCGGAAGAAGGTGCCTGAGGGGGCAGCGTTGAGGGGATTCAGGCAGTCCGCACAGACGTCTTCGCCGTGGTCACTGCAGTAAGGGTTGCCGCAGCGAGGACAGCGCTGGGTTGCTTCCTGGTCGCAGAGGTAACAGTCCATGACCTGTAAGGGGCGGCGGGCAACAGGGCGATGACCTCCCCTGCCGCATTTTACAGGCTATTGCAGCTCTACGGTAGCGCCCGCTTCCTTAAGTTTCTTCTGCGCCTCTTCGGCGTCGGCTTTGGAGATCCCCTCTTTTACGTTAGTGGGAGCGGACTCCACCAGGTCCTTGGCCTCCTTCAGGCCCAGGGTGGTGACCTCGCGGACGGCCTTGATCACGTTGATCTTGTTGGCGCCGATGTCCTTGAGGTGCACGGTGAACTCCGTCTTCTCCTCCTCGACGGCGGCGGCCTCGGCGGGGGCGCCGGCGGCCGCGGGCGCGGCGACGGCGACGGGCGCGGCGGCGGTGATGCCGAACTCGTCCTGGATGCGATCGTTGAGGTCGCGCAGCTCCAGCATGGTCATCTCTTTGATGATGTCCAACACCTGGTCTACGCGCTTCCCATCTGCGGACGCTTTAGCCATTGTTCTATCCTCCTTTTACGACTGTCCTTGGGCTGTTTCTAACTGTTTGGCGCGGGCCTCAATGAGGCCGGGCAGCTCGCTTAGGGCCGACTGGAGAAGCGACGACAGCTCCTGAAGCGGCGATTCCAGCAGGCCGACGAACGTGGCGAGCGGCGATTGGAGCTGTCCAGCGAGCTGGGCAAGCATGACCGGTCTGGGCGGCAGGAGCACCAGCGCCTTCAGGTCGTCCGCGGATACCACCTGGCCGTCCATAAAGGCGCCCCTGATAGTGAAGGTGGGCGGCGCCGACCGCGCGTACTCCATGACCGCCTTGGCGGCCTCGGTCGGGTCGTCATAGCTGAGGACGAGGGCGGTGGGCCCCTCGATGATCTGCATCAGGTCCGGGATTCCGGCCTGGTCGGCGGCCCGGCGGAGGAGGCTGTTCTTGATCACGCGGACCTCCACGCTGGAGGCGCGCAGACGTCGCCGCATCTGATCCATCTCCTGGACGCGCAGACCGCGGAAGTCGGCGCCCACGGTGATGCTGGCCCGCCCTATGATCTGCTTCAGCTCTTCGACCAGGTCTATCTTTCGCTGGGTTGGCATGTGGCCGCTCCTGGCTTGGAGGCCTGAGGGCTTCCGCTACAACAAAAAATCCCTTGCCCGGAGGCAAGGGACGAGCAGTTCGCTCTGGGCTCAGGCTTAGCCTGGAACCCCGGTGTTCGCTTCGTCCGGGTTTGCCTAGGCGGGCCGGTGGTTTAAGCCCCGACTTGTCGGGACACCCGCTGTCTCGGGCTACCGAAAGCTGATTATACGCCAGTGCCGGCGCCAAGCGCCAGGGTGGGCGCGACGTCCAGTTTGATGCTGGGCCCCATCGTTGAGGTGATGATCACGGACTTAACGAACTGGCCTTTGGCCCCGCCCGGCCTCTCCCGCACGATGGCATCGACAAGGGCGCTGAGGTTTTCCAGGAGCGCCTCCTCCGTGAAGCTGACCTTGCCGATGGGCACGTGTACCAGGGCGGTGCGGTCGGTTCGGAACTCCACGCGGCCCTGCTTCGCCTCCTGTATCGCCTTGGGGAGGTCATCCGCGTCGACGACGGTGTTGGTGCGAGGGTTGGGCATGAGGCCACGGGGGCCCAGCACGCGGCCCAGGCGGCCGACCTTGCCCATCATCTCGCGGTTAGCGAGGGCGATGTCGAACTCCAGCCAGCCGCCTTCGATCTTCTTGACCAGGTCGTCGGCGCCAACTACGTCGGCTCCGGCCTTCTCGGCAATGCGGGCGGCCTCACCTTCAGCGAAGACGATGACGCGCTGGCTTTTGCCCAGACCGTTGGGAAGGAGGATGGTGCCGCGGAGCTGCTGGTCCGCGTGGCGGGTGTCCAGGCCGGTGCGGATGTGTAGCTCCACCGTCTCGTCGAACTTGGCGAAGGCGTTCTCTTTGAGGAGCTTCACCGCTTCCTGCGGTTCATAGGCGCGGTCGCGGTCAAGCTGCTCCAGGACGGCGCGGTAGTTCTTTCCGTGTTTGGCCATCCTAGCCACCAACCTCCACGCCCATGCTGCGGGCGGTGCCCTCAACCATGCGTATGGCGGCGTCGATGTCGTTGGCGTTGAGGTCCTTCATCTTGGCCTCGGCGATCTGGCGCAACTGGTTACGGCTGATAGTGCCGACCTTCTCCCGAACCTGGGCGGGGCTACCCTTCTCCAGCCCCAGGGCCTTCTTGATCAGGTCGGACGCGGGCGGCGTCTTGAGGGCGAAGGTGAAGGAGCGGTCCTCGTAGACGAGGATCTCGGCGGGGATGATGCTGCCGGCTTGGGAGGATGTGCGCTCGTTGTACTCCTTGCAGAAGGCCATGATATTGGCGCCGTGCTGGCCGAGCGCGGGCCCCACAGGCGGCGCCGGTGTGGCCTTGCCCGCTTCCAGTTGAAGCTTGATAACGGCGCGGATCTTTTTCGCCATGTCGCTAGAGCCTCTCCACCTGGAGGAAGTCCAGCTCCACGGGCGTCTCGCGGCCAAAGAAGGAGACCAGCACCCGCACCTTACCCTTCTCCGGGTTGATCTCGTCCACCGTGCCGATGAAGTCGACGAAGGGGCCGTCTGTGACGCGGACGCTCTGCCCCGTCTGGAAGCCGACTTTGATGCGGGGCTCCTCGGCGCGCATCTGGCGGAGGATGGATTTCACTTCCGCCTCGTCCAGCGGGGTGGGCGAGCTGCCGGAGCCGACGAAACCGGTCACTCCGGGCGTGTTACGCACGACGGTCCAGGCCTTGCTGGAACGGGCTTTGTCCTGTTCCCCTGCGGCCGGGTCGTCCTGGCGCATCTGGATCATCTGTACGAGGACGTAGCCGGGGAATATCTTGCGCGGCACTGTACGGCGGGCCCCGTCACGGATCTCTATCTCGTCTACAGAGGGAACGACGACATGGTAGATGAGGTCCTCCGCGTCCATGGACTTGATGCGCTGCTCCAGGTTGGCTCGTGCCTTGTCCTCATAGCCGGAGTAGGTGTGGATGACGTACCAGGCACGTCCCGGCCGGAACATCTCCTCATCTGTGATGACGGGACGCTTGTCGGATTCCTCCGCTGCTTCCGTCTGGAGTTCAGGCGTGTCCTCTGCGGGGCTCTCTTCCAGTGCGGCCTCCGCGCTCTTCTTTCTTCTAGCCACCTTTACCAACCTATGTAAGAAGCGTGTTATCGATGAGCCAGCCGAAGCCGATGTCGATGCCGCCGAGGGCGGCGCCTACAGCGGCGGCGACGATTAAGACAACGATGGTGAGGTAGGTGGCGTCCTGGCGGCTGGGCCATACCACCTTGCGCAGCTCGCTAATGATGTCCATGACGAAGCGTGGGCGCCAGGAGGCGACAGCGCTGAGGCCAGACCGGCCCTCGCCACGGGGAGCGGCGCGGGCGGGGCCGGTACGGGGTATCGGCCGGGCTACGGCCCTGCCCCGGCTGCCCTTAGCCTTGCTAGGCGGGTGGCGTCTCAGAGCGCGGCTCATCGCGC
>JADFRV010000241.1 GCA_022561095.1 Chloroflexota bacterium
GCCGGATGAACTCAAGCGCTTGTCGGGGCGTTGTCAATGCGAGATGAGCCCGCTCGTATCTCCAGGGAACGTACACTAAGTCTGCATAGTGTAGGGAGAAACAAATTCGCGAAAATCAGCTCGCCGGAAGCGATGCTTAAGAGACATCGTCCGCAGACCGCCGGATGTCCTGCACGTGGTCCGAGCCAAGGAACGTCTCCCGCAGCGGCTCGTCCTCCAGGCCCGCGGCCACGCCCTCGATGACGGCGATGGCATCGCGGTATGCCTGCCGCGCCCTGTCCGGCTGTCCTTGGGACTGTCGCAGGTCGCCCAGGGCGGCGTGGGTCTTCCAGAGCTGAGGAGGGTTGCCAATCTCCTTGGCGATCTCGAGGGCGGTGGCCAGTTCCTTCTCGGCCTTCGCCAGCTCGCCTTGGGCCAGCAACGCCTGCCCCCGCAGACGGCGGCCCTTCACGATGTTCTTCTTGCTGTCGCTCTGTTCGGCGAGCGCCAGGCACTCGTGGGCGTAAGAGACGGCTTTGTCATGGTCGCCGCGGGCCAGCCACAACTCACCGTAGCTGTGGTACAGGTGCTGCGAGTACCGCCACAGCATCCATCTGTCCTGGGGCCGCGGGTTGCGGGCCACCTGCTCGACCTGCTTGAACTGCTCCTCCGCCTCATCCAGCCGGTCCAGGGCCAGCAGGCTGTCTCCAAGGTTCAGCATCGGGTTGCTCGCCAGCTCAGGGTCGTCAAGATCGCGGCCGGCCTCGAGCCCCTGGTTATTGAATTGTATGGCCCGCTCGTGGTTCTGGAGCTCTACATGGATCCAGCCTATGGTGTTCAGGGCCCGCGCCCGCACCTGCACCTCCCCGACGCGCTCGCAGGTAGCGACGACGTTGCGAAGCGCTTGCAAGGCCTGTTTGTAGTTTCCCCTTCCACCCATCGCCAGCGCTTCGACCCAGT
The DNA here is from genome assembly GCA_022561095.1 of Chloroflexota bacterium. Taxonomy (GTDB): domain Bacteria; phylum Chloroflexota; class Dehalococcoidia; order SM23-28-2; family RBG-16-64-32; genus JADFNQ01. The sequence continues at coordinate 940 of JADFRV010000241.1, forward strand.
CTGCGTAGACTGCCATGGCTATCATCCGGTCCGCGGCGGATCTCCAGGATCCTCGCACCCTGTGAGCGGCTTCATCGAAGCGGCCGGCCCAGTTTTCGGATATGCTGTGAAACAGGCCCCAATAGCCCAGCGCAAGACTATCGGAGGCAGCGGGAGCCAGTTCCTCGGCGGCGGTTGCGAAAGCTTCCGCCTCCGTATGCCGGTTGGTCACCTTCAAGACACCGAGTAGCCCCACTTGGGAGATGAAGACTGTCTCGTTGTCCCTGATCTCCCGGCCCAGGGCGAGCGCCGACTGCAGGGTTTCTTCAGCCCTCTCGAAGTCGTGGTCGGCGTACTCGAACAACCCCCGATGAGCCAGCGCCATCCCCTCCAGACGCCGGTCCCCCAGGCCGCGGGCTGCCGCCAGCATCCGCTCAAGGTCAGCGATGCCGCCGGGAAGCTCCCCGATGGTGAAGTTGACAAAGGCGCGGCTCTGGGCGACGGAGGCGGCCGTGTCAAGGGTCGAGTCGCCCAGCCGCTCGCACACCTCCAGGGCGCGGGCGTAGTACTCCAGCGCGTCCTGGTTGGCGAAGGCGGCCGCTGCCTTCTCGCCCGCCTTCACTAGGTGGTCCAGCGCCTTCTCCCACTCCTGCCCCTCGTAGTAGTGGTGGGCCAGCGCCTCGTAGTGCTCCGGCAGCCGGTCGGCGTACAGCTCCTCGATCGCCGCCGCCACTATGCGGTGCAGCGCCTTGCGCCGCTCCAGCAGCAGCGTGGAGTAGGCCACGTCGTGGGTGAGGGCGTGCTTGAACATGTAGGAGAGCTCGGGGAAGTAGGCCTTCTCGTAGATCAGCTCCAGCGACTTCAGCTCCGCCAGCAGGTCGTCCAGCTTCGCCTCGACGTCCGAGATGCGGTTCAGCAGCCGCACCGTGAACTCGCGGCCGATGACGGAGGCGAGCTGGATCGCCTCCTTAGCCCGGCGCTCCAGCCGGTCGATACGGCTGAGGATCACCTCCTGGATGGTGTCGGGCACGCGGACCTGTTCGGCGGGCCGCTCCAGGGAGTAGCTGCCGTTGGTCTTGCGCAGCACGCCCGCCTCCACCAGCGACTTCGTGACCTCCTCGATGTAGAACGGGTTGCCCTCCGCCTTAGTGGTGATGAGCTCTTCGAGCTGCCGGGGCAGCGTGGCTACCTGGAGCACCCGCTCGGCCATGGCGGCGCTCTCCTCCGGCGGTAGGTGGCCCAGGGCCAGGCGGCTGTAGTAGGTGCGCTCGCCCAGGGAGTGAGCGTAGCCGGGCCGATAGGTGAGGATGAGCAGCACCGGCGCCGAGGCGACCACGTCCACCAGGGCGGTCAGCGCCTCCTCTGACTTCTCGTCGATCCAGTGCAGGTCCTCCACGATCACGACCAGGGGCCGTCGCCGACTCTCCTGGACGAGCAGAGCCCGCAGGCCGTCGAAGACGCCGGCCCGCCGCTCCAGGGGGTCCATAGTGGTGACGCCAGGGTCGCCGGGGTCGACGTTGAGCAGGTACTTGAGGTAGGGGACGGTGGCCCGCGTCGCCTCGTCCCAGCTGGCGGTGCCCTCGTCAACCTTGCCGATGATGGCGGCGTCGTTGTCCCCCTCCTCGACGTCGAAGTCGCGCTTCAGGATGTCGATGAACGGAAGGTAGGGGACGCTCTTGCCGATCGCGCTGCAGTGGCCCTCCAGCCAGGTGACGCCCTCGTCCAAGATGGTGCGGCGGAACTCCAGGAGCAGACGGGACTTGCCGATGCCCGCCTCGCCGGAGACGAACACC
>JADFRV010000242.1 GCA_022561095.1 Chloroflexota bacterium
CGAGTCAATAACCAGCTCTGCTTCCCGAAGCGTGGCCTCCGAACAGACCACTTCAAGCCGCCCTTCCAAACACGCATCGACTATCTTCGCTGCTCCCCCGCTTGGTTTCGTCAGGGCGGCGACGAGCACACTGGTATCGATGACGATCCGCAGACTGTGGTCAGATCGTGACATTCCGCCCGCAGTGTACATCCTAACTGGGGCCAAACCAGACACTATTCCGCCTTAGTGTCAGCTTGAAGTTTGCCATCGCCCTCGGTGCGGCCGCGCCGGTTCATCCTGTACAATGGTCTTGAGTTGTTCCAGCATCGCAAGTGGCGCTCCCTGTCAGGAGTGTTGTATTAGATGGAGCGATAATCATGGTCAAGCGAGTGTCGAGCAGGAACCGGCGGAAGGGCCACGTGCGCCCGCGCAACGTCACACGGCGGGTCAACAAGGACAAGAAGGCAACTGCCCAGATGCAGATTGTCCTAGGGCGATCGCGCCCCACACCTGCGGCTCCGAGTGGAGGAAACGCGGGATCCGACTAGCCAACAACCGCGAGATCGGCAGCCACGAGCTGACCCTATCGACGGAGACGCGCGGCCTGGCGTTGTACGCGTACACTTTCGTGGCGTGTATTTTGCCCTAGCCCCCGAACGTGGCCAGCAGCGCCTGGCGGTAGACCTCCGTCTCCGCCGGGTCGATGAGCTGGTCCGGCGGCTGCAGGCAGATCGAGTCCGCCAGCTCCGCGTACGCCTCCAGCTTGCCCCTCGTCTCCTCCGGCGTCCCCGCCACAGCGAAGGCGTCGATCATCTCGTCGGAGACGGCGTTCACCATGGCGGCAGTGTCGCCCTTGAGGTCCGCCTCCTGTATGCGCCTGTACTCGCTGGGGTAGGCGGCGAACACCGGCTCGTACGTCTTCACCGTTGCGTAGAACGCGATCGTCGCTGCGACGGCGCGGCGGGCGGCGGCGCCGTCCCTGCTCACGGCGCAGCAGACCGATAGGCAGATGTGGAACTGGTTCCGCTCCCGGCCCGCCTGAGCGAGGCCGCGCGCCACCGAGGGCAGCACCGTCTGCCGGATCCAGGGCAGCGAGTAGATGGCGTGTCCCAGGAGGCCGTCGGCGAACTCCGCCGCCGTGCGGATCATCCCCTCTCGCACGCCGGCCAGGAAGATCGGGATGCGCTCCCGCTGCGGCGGGTAGGGTCGCTGCCAGCCCTGGATGTCCAGATCGTAGTACTGGCCGGAGAAGCGTATCGGCCGGCCCAGGTGGGCGTTCTCCGTGATCAGGCGGATGACCTGGATGCACTCCTTGATATGGGGCGTGGGCTTGCCGTAGGCGACGCCGTGCCAGCGCTCGTTCAGCCGCTTCAGTCCGGTGCCCAGGCCCAGGATGAAGCGGCCTCCGGAGAGGATGTCCATGTCCAGTGCCGAGAGTGCGGTCACCCAGGGGCTGCGCACGAACGCCAGAGCGATCGAGGTGCCGAGCTGGATGCGTGAGGTGGACGTCGCCGCGGCGGCCAGGGGCAGAAACGGCTCGTGTGACATCTCCGGCGCCCATAACGTGTGGAAGCCGGCGTCCTCCGCCTGGCGGGCCAACCGCGCGATCTCCTCCGCCGGCGCCACGCCAACGGCAAGTGAGTAGCGGCTCATCGTTCGCTCTTCATTCGTGTATACTCGCTACACGGAGTAGCCTATCTCAGACCCATGTGGGGCGCTAGAGGAAGGGCAGAAGCGTGACGCCTGACAAGGACGAGTTCCGCCAGGTCATGGGCCGGTTCGCCACCGGCGTTACCATCGTCACCAGCCGTCTCGGCGAGGAGCTGCATGGCATGACGGCCAACGCGGTGACGTCCGTGTCGCTGGAGCCGCCGCTGGTGCTCATCTGCGTCGACAAGTCAGCCGACAGCCACGATATCATCGATGGCAGCGGCATCTTCGCCCTCAGTATCCTGAGTCTGGAGCAGGAAGGTCTTGCCGACGACTTCGCGGTCAAGGAGGGTGCGGCCGCGCACAGGCTTGACGGTGTGCCGCACCACACGCGGGCCAGCGGCGCCCCGATCATTGAGGGCAGCCTCGCCTATCTGGACTGCCGGGTGGTGGAGCGCTTCCCGGGCGGCGATCACACGGTGTTCATCGGCGAGGTCGTGGACGCCGGACGGCTGGCCGACAAGGGACCGCTCATCTTCTACCAGGGAAGCTACGGCGGGCTGGCCTAGGGTAACATTACGCCTGCTAGGCCCGGGCCCAGGGCAGAGCGCCGGCCCGAGCCTCCATTAGCGGCTTGATCAGACCGTCCGCCGCCAGGCAGACGAAGTCCAGACCGGCGTACAGGCTTGGGTCGTAGCCGCGCATGGCGGTGGTCGCTCCCTCCTCCTCCATGCGCCCGTAGTAGCCGAGGACGACCAGCGCCTTGATGTCCGCCTCGCGGCTGCGCAGGCGTGGTCCTGCATCGGCGAGCAGACGGCGGAAGTTGCGCCGGACGCTGAGACCGATATCCCCGAGCTCGTCCGGCGGCCTCCCGACGATAGTCATGCCGCCATCGCCGTGGAGCCGCTGGATCGTCCAGGCGTCGAGCGTCTCCAGCTCCACCCATTGGCCTAGGGTATCGAGACCGGCGGCCCGCTCCCAGATCAGCTCGAACAGCTGGTCCAGGTGTTCCTGTGACTCCGGCAGACGGTGGAGGCGGGTGCTGTCCAGGTCATAGGTGCCCTTG